>NZ_JBHVST010000002.1:0-80979 GCF_042885015.1 Streptomyces sp. NPDC058086
CTGCGGCTGCTGCAGACCGTGGTGGCGGTCGCCGCCGAGAAGAACTCCACCCTCGTCCTCCCCTTCCCGGTGGAACTGCTGCGGTTCCTGGAACGGGCGCAGCAGCCGGCCGCGCCGGCGCCCGAGCAGCCGGTGCGGGCATCGGAAGGCGTCGAGCAATCGGTGCAGGAGCAACCGTCTTCCCTCGCGCCCCCGTTGGAATCGGACCCCGAAGGGTCGAAAACCAGACAGGACTAGACCTCACGGGCTGCACATAGGTCACTCGCGCTCGGTGTTTGCACTGCGAACGCACAGGGTGCGATCACGCAGGGTCAAGGTGCCGGGGGCGTACGCCCGTTGCTGTATGCGCGTCCTGAAGTCGACCTTGTGAGCCACCTGTGGGTCTCGGAATAGTGGGCGCCCGTACGCCTTTCGATTCCGTACGCCTTCCGGCCCCGGAGGTCCCCACGACCTCCCGGGCCGCCCCCCACAGGAGGACGCGAAGTGAAGCACCGACGTATATCCGGGCGGCGCGCAGCCGTGGCAGGCGCGAGTGTCGCCGCCCTGGTCGCCGCGGGAGTCACCTTCCAGACTGCGAACGCGAGCGAGACGCAGAAGAGCGCGGCGCCCCGGCCGCTCTCGATCACGGCGGCCGGAAAGCTCGCCTCGACGCTCGGCAAGGACCTGGGTCCCGACGCGGCGGGAACGTATTACGACGCGAAGGCCGGGCACCTCGTCGTCAACGTGCTCGACCGGGCCGCGGCGCGTGTCGTCGAGGCGGCCGGCGCCCAGGCCAGAATCGTCGAGAACTCCCTCGCCGAACTGGCGAGCGCCCGTACCACCCTCAAGAAGGACGCGACCATCCCCGGCACGTCCTGGGCGGCCGACCCGGGGACCAACAAGGTCGTCGTCACCGCCGACCGCACGGTCGGGGGCAGGGCCCTCGCCCGGCTGACCAAGGTCGTCGACGGTCTCGGCGCCAAGGCCGAACTCCAGCGCACGAAGGGGGAGTTCAAGACCTTCATCGCGGGCGGCGACGCGATCACCGGCTCCGGCGGGCGCTGCTCGCTCGGCTTCAACGTGGTCAAGGGCGGCCAGCCGTACTTCATCACCGCCGGGCACTGCACCCGGGCGATCTCCACCTGGTCGGACGCCGGCGGCAAGGAGATCGGCACGAACGAGCAGTCCAGCTTTCCCGGCAACGACTTCGGTCTGGTCAAGTACACCTCGACGGTCGACCACCCGAGCGAGGTCGATCTCTACAACGGCTCCGCGCAGCCCATCACCCAGGCGGGTGCGGCGAGCGTCGGGCAGTCGGTGACGCGCAGCGGTTCGACGACCCAGGTGCACAGCGGCACGGTCACCGGCCTGGACGCCACCGTGAACTACGGCAACGGCGACATCGTCGACGGACTCATCCAGACCGACGTCTGCGCCGAGCCCGGTGACAGCGGCGGCTCGCTCTTCTCGGGCTCCACGGCCATCGGCCTCACCTCGGGCGGCAGTGGCGACTGCACCTCGGGCGGCGAGACCTTCTTCCAGCCGGTCACCGAGGCGCTGTCGGCCTTCGGCGCCCAGATCGGCTGACGCGATCCGTCCTGCCTGCTCAGGGCCGGGTGACCGGTGTTTGCGCAGGTGGGACGGGCTCGAATGGATGTCGCACACTTGTTCGGAAATTGGTCTATGGTGGGGGTGAGGTAATTGGGAACTAATGTTCGAGAGCCTGGTGAGAGGGCCCTCGGACACGAATGGATACGGACGGGTACGGGAGGTGCGTGTGCCGGGGTTCACGCATCTGCACACCGTCTCCGGGTTCTCCCTGCGGTACGGGGCCTCGCACCCGGAGCGGCTGGCCGAGCGTGCCTCGGAGCGGGGCATGGACGCCCTCGCGCTCACCGACCGGGACAGCCTCGCGGGCACGGTCCGGTTCGCCAAGGCCTGTGCGAAGGCGGGTGTCCGTCCACTGTTCGGGGCGGACCTCGCGGTCGAGGCTCCCGCCCGGGAGACGAGGGCTTCCGCCCGGACGGCGGGGGCCTCCGCCTCCCGGGCGGCCGGGGCCTCCGCGCCGACGGGCGGGGCTTCCGCCCGGACGGCAGGGGAGCTCGCGCGAGGGAACGGGGAGCCCGTACGAGGGGAAAGGCGCCGCGCCCCGGTCCGTGGCGGTGCCTTCATCGACGAGTCGACTCCTCGGGTGACCTTCCTCGCCCGGGACGGCGCGGCCGGCTGGGCCGACCTCTGCAGAATCGTTACGGCGGCGCATGCGGGCGGCGGTCCCGACAGCGGCCCGGGGCAGCAGCCCCTGCTGCTCCGGCCGGACAACCACGCCGAAGGACTGACCGTACTACTCGGCCCCGCCTCCGACGTCGGCCACGCACTCGCCGCGGGGCGCCCCGACCGCGCCGCGAAGCTGCTCGCGCCCTGGCGGGAGATCTACGGCGACGCCCTGCGCCTCGAAGCCGTCTGGCACGGCCGCGAGGGCACCGGGCCGGGGTCTCTGCGGCTCGCCGCCCGCACCGTCGGCTTCGCCGCCGAACAGCGGGTGCGGCCGGTGCTCAGCAATGCCGTCCGGTACGCCGACCCGGGCCTCGGTCCGGTCGCCGACGTCCTGGACGCCGCCCGCCGCCTCGTCCCCGTCGATCCCCGGCGCGAGCTGGACTCCGGCGAGGCCTGGCTCAAGGGCGAGGCCGCCATGCTGGGCGCCGCCGAACGGATCGTCGAGGCCGCGGGCTACCGCCGTGACACCGCGTACCGTCTGCTCGAACAGACCCAGGCCGCCGCCGCCGAGTGCCTCGTCGACCCCGAGGACGACCTCGGCATCGGCACCGTCCACTTCCCCGAGCCGCACCTCGTCGGCGCGGGCCGGCGCACCGCCCAGCGCGTCCTGGCCTCCCGGGCGGCGGCGGGCATGGTGCTGCGCGGATACGACAGCAAGCGGGCCTACTGGGAGCGGATGCACCGCGAGCTGGACATCATCGCCCATCACGACTTCGCCTCCTACTTCCTGACGGTCGCCCAGGTCGTGGACGACGTACGGCAGATGGGCATCCGGGTCGCCGCGCGCGGCTCCGGCGCGGGCTCCCTCGTCAACCACCTCCTCGGCATCGCGCACGCCGATCCGGTCGAGCACGGGCTGCTGATGGAACGCTTCCTGTCCAAGCGACGCTCGGTGCTGCCCGACATCGACATCGACGTGGAGTCCGCGCGCCGGCTGGAGGTCTACCGCGCGATCATCGACCGGTTCGGCACCGAGCGGGTCGCGACCGTCTCGATGCCCGAGACCTACCGGGTGCGGCACGCCGTCCGCGATGTGGGCGCCGCGCTCTCCATGGATCCGGCCGACATCGACCGGATCGCCAAGTCCTTCCCGCACATCCGCGCCCGCGACGCCCGCGCGGCGATGGACGAACTGCCCGAACTGCGGGAGCTGGCACGGGAGTTTCAGCGCAAAGGGGAGAAGTACGGACGGCTGTGGGAGCTGGTCGAGTCCCTCGACGCCCTCCCGCGCGGTATCGCCATGCACCCGTGCGGGGTGCTCCTCTCCGACGCCTCCCTGCTCGCCCGTACACCGGTCGTGCCGACCAGTGGCGAGGGCTTCCCCATGTCGCAGTTCGACAAGGAGGACGTCGAGGACCTCGGGCTGCTCAAGCTCGATGTGCTGGGCGTGCGGATGCAGTCCGCGATGGCGCACGCGGTGGCCGAGGTGCGGCGGGCCACGGGGGACCGGCCGGACATCGACGCGGTGGCGCCGGGCGACCCGGCGACCTATCGGCTCATCCAGTCCGCCGAGACGCTGGGCTGTTTCCAGATCGAGTCGCCCGGCCAGCGCGACCTGGTCGGACGGCTGCAGCCCGCGACCTTCCACGACCTCGTCGTCGACATCTCGCTCTTCCGGCCGGGACCGGTCGCCGCCGACATGGTGCGGCCGTTCATCGAGGCGCGGCACGGGCGGGCGCCGATCCGCTATCCGCACCCGGACCTGGAGGGACCGCTGAAGGAGACCTACGGCGTCGTGGTCTTCCACGAGCAGATCATCGACATCGTCGACATCATGACCGGCTGCGGACGTGACGAGGCGGACCGGGTGCGGCGCGGGCTGTCCGACGCTGAGGCGCAGGGGCGGATCCGGTTCTGGTTCGCACAGAACGCGGCGGCCAAGGGGTATGACGCCGAGACCATCGCGCGGACCTGGGAGATCGTCGAGGCCTTCGGGTCGTACGGCTTCTGCAAGGCGCACGCGGTCGCCTTCGCCGTGCCGACGTACCAGTCGGCGTGGCTGAAGGCCCATCACCCGGCCGCTTTCTATGCCGGGTTGCTCACGCACGACCCCGGGATGTATCCGAAGCGGCTGCTGCTGGCGGACGCGCGGCGGCGGGGGGTGCCGGTCCTGCCGTTGGACGTGAACCGGTCGGCGGTCGCCCACCGTATCGAACTGGTGTCTGAATCGGCTGGCTCCGCCGGCCGCTGGGGTGTCCGCCTCGCCCTCTCCGACGTGCACGGCATCAGCGAGGCCGAGGCGGCGCGGATCGCGGACGGACAGCCGTACGCCTCCCTGCTCGACTTCTGGGAGCGGGCCCGGCCGAGCAGGCCGCTCGCACAGCGGCTCGCGCAGGTCGGCGCGCTGGACGCGTTCGGCGCCAACCGGCGTGACCTGCAACTGCACCTGACCGAACTGCACCGGGGATCCCGGGGTGCGGGCGGCGGCCAACTCCCCCTGTCCGGTGGGCGGAAGACCGCCTCCGCCGGGCTGCCCGACCTCTCCTCGGCCGAGCGGCTCAGCGCCGAACTGGGCGTGTTGTCGATGGACGCCTCGCGCAATCTGATGGACGACCACCGGGAGTTCCTGGAGGAGCTGGGCGTGGTGACGGCACGCCGGCTGCGGGAGGCGCGGCACGGAGAGACGGTCCTGGTCGCGGGCGCCAAGGCGGCCACCCAGACCCCGCCGATCCGCTCCGGCAAACGCGTCATCTTCACCACCCTGGACGACGGCACCGGCCTGGTCGACCTCGCCTTCTTCGACGACTCCCACGACGCCTGCGCCCACACCGTCTTCCACTCCTGGCTGCTGCTGGTGCGCGGAGTGGTGCAGCGCCGGGGCCCGCGCAGCCTCAGTGTGGTGGGCGCGGCGGCCTGGAACCTCGCCGAACTGGTCGAGCTGCGCGCCGAGGGCGGCCTCGACGTGGTGGCGGCGCGGCTGGCGGAGCCCGTACCGGAGCCCCTGCCGGAGGGGGAGGGCGCGAAGGAGAGCCGGAAGATCCGGATGCCCACGGGGTACGAGATGCACCCCTGGGCCGATCTGCGTCCCGCGGGCGAAGGGCCCGCGGGGGGAAAGAAGTTGTGGCACCAGAGTCCGGGGAGTGCGGGATGACCATCCTCTGTGTACGTTTCCAGCTGCCTCCGATGTACGAGGCCGCCCTGCCGGGGCTCCTCGGACTGTTGGAGGAGTTCACCCCCGTCATCGAGGCGCTGCCGCCCGACGGCGCGCTGGTCGATCTGCGGGGCGCCGAAAGGTACTTCGGGCGGACCGCCGTGGAGTTCGCCTCGCTGATCCGGGTACGGGCACTCGCCCGGTACGGGGTCGACTGCGCGATCGGTGCCGGGCCCGGGCCGATGCTCGCGCGGATGGCACTGCGGGAGGCCGTGCCCGGAGTGACCCGGGTGGTGCCCGGGGAGCCGGACGCCGTCGCGGAGTTCCTCGCCGGGCGGCCCGTCGCCGCGCTGCCCGGGGTCGGCGGCGCCACCGCCCGCACCCTGTGCGAGTACGGCCTCGACACCATCGGCAAGGTCGCGGCCGCGCCCCTGTCCACGCTCCAGCGCCTGACCAGTGCCCGGACCGGCCGCGAACTGCACGAGAAGGCGTCCGGCATCGACCGCGGCCGGGTCGTCCCGAACGCCACCTCGCGCTCTCTTGCCACCGAACGCCCCTTCTCCCGCGACGAGTTGGACCCGTCCCTGCACCGCCGCGCGCTGCTCTCCGCCACCGAGGAACTGGGCACCCGGCTGCGCGCCCTGGAGAAGATCTGCCGCACTCTGACCCTCACCGTCCGCTACGCCGACCGCTCCTCGACCACCCGCAGCCGCACCCTCAAGGAACCGACCGCCCACTCCTCGGCGCTCACCGCCACCGCGTACGCCCTGTACGAGGCGCTCGGCCTCCAGCGCGCCCGGGTTCGCGCGATCGGCCTGCGCGCCGAGGGCCTCACCCCCGCCGGACAGGCCTCCCACCAGCTCACCTTCGACCCCGTGGACGAGAAGGCCCGCCGCATCGAGGAGGTGGCGGACCGCGCGCGAGCGAAGTTCGGCCCGCATGCGGTGATGCCGGGCACGCTGGCGGCGTAACTCCTCCCAGGCGTATGTCAGTTGGCCCACGGAGGGGTGATGCGGGTGCCGTCCGACAACTCCGCCGTCAGGCCGATGGGCGTGGTGACCCAGGTGATCACGGTCCGGTCGGTCGGGTTCTCGGCGCCGAAGGTCGCCCCGGGGTTGATGATCAGCGTGTCGCCCGCGGTGACCCGCTCGGTGCGCCCGTCGAGCGTGATCACCAGCTCGCCCTCGAGGATGTGGAGGATCTCCTCGCGGCCGACGGTGTGCAGGGGCGCTTTGGTGCCGGCGGGGATCTCGCCCCGCCAGGCGCACAGTTCCTTGCTGCCGGTGCCGGGATGGGCGTACGAGACGAAGCGGGCGCCGTGCATCTCGTGGACGACGGCATCGGACGGGTGGATGACGGGCACGACTGCCTCCTGGGCAAGTGGTCAAGGAGCTTGACTATATGGACTGATGGTCAAGCAGCTTGACCAATCCGTCAAGGGTGTTTCAATGCACCCGTGGAGAACTCCGAGGCCATGGCCCTGACCGCCGCCCTGCTCGCCGCCGCGGGCGACCTGACGCGGCGTATCAACGACGGCGTCGAAGCCCGCGGCTTCGAAGGGCGGCCCGCGTACGGCTTCGCGTTCACCCGGCTCGCCCCGGACGGCGCGACGGTCACCGACCTCGCGGCCCACCTGGGGATGACCAAGCAGGCCGCCAGCCAGCTCGTCGACGAGCTCGTGCGCAAGGGGTACGCCGAGCGGCGCCCGTACCCCGGCGACGCGCGCGCCCGGCTCGTCGTGCTGACCGAACGCGGCTGGGCCTGCACCCGGGCGGCGGAGGAGGCGGCCGCCGATGCCGTGCGGACCTGGGTCGAACTGCTCGGTGAGGGTGAAGTGCGCGTGTTGCGTGACCACTTGGCACGCATCGCGCCGTATGGTCCCATCAGGCCCGCCTGGTGATGGTTCGTCGGGTAATGGCTGGTGGCCGGGACTGACGCTGATTGGCGCCGGAAGTTTTTTACTGACGCGTAACTTCACACTTGGGCTACTCGCCCGTAACTTGACGAGTGAACAGCATCCTCGTGATCCGGATCACAGGGCGTACGTCGTCGCAACTCCCTTGAGCCGCAAGGAGATCACCCGATGCTGCCCTGGAAGCGCCTGCTCAGACCCCTCACCGCACTACTGCTGACCGCCGTGGTCGCCGTGGTCCCCGCCGCCACCGCCCACGCCGCCGCGCCGAGCAGCGGCTGGAACGACTACTCCTGCAAGCCCTCCGCCGGCCATCCCCGCCCCGTCGTCCTCGTCCACGGCACCTTCGCCAACTCGACCGACAACTGGCTGGCCTTCGCGCCGTACCTGGTGGACCGCGGGTACTGCGTCTTCTCCCTCGACTACGGGCAACTGCCCGGCGTCCCCCTCTTCAACGCCCTCGGCCCCATCGACAAGTCGGCCGAACAGCTTCAGGCATTCGTCGACAAGGTGCTCGCCGCGACCGGCGCGGCCAAGGCCGACCTCGTCGGCCACTCGCAGGGCGGCCTGATGCCCCGCTACTACCTCAAGTTCCTCGGCGGAGCCGCCAAGGTGAACACCTTCGTCGGCATCGCGCCCGACAACCACGGCACCACCCTCGACGGCCTCACCAACCTGCTGCCGTACTTCCCGGGCGCCGAGGACCTGCTGTCCGCGGCCACACCCGCGCTCGCCGACCAGATCGTCGGCTCCGCCTTCCTGACCAAACTCAACGCCGGCGGAGACACCGTCCCGGGCGTGCACTACACGGTGATCGCCACCAAGTACGACGAGGTGGTCACGCCGTACCGCTCGCAGTTCCTCACCGGATCCGACGTCCACAACGTGCTGCTGCAGGACCTGTGCCCGGTCGATCTCTCCGAGCACGCCGCGATCGGCCTCCTCGACCGGATCGCCTTCCACGAGGCGGCCAACGCCCTCGACCCGGCACACGCCACCCCCACGAACTGCGCCTCCGTGTTCAGCTGACCGCCCCGGCCGGGGCCTGTCCGACCTGAGCCGCCGGACAGGCCCCGGAGTACACCGGGAACTAGCGGTCGCGCCGGCCGCCGTTCGTCGCGCGACGGCGGACCGAGGAGAACAGCGCCGCCGCGCCCAGCGCCAGCGCGCTCGCCCCGCCGATCGCGAGGTAGGCGCTGGAGGAGTCACCGCCGGTCTCGGCGAGGTGCCGCTCCGAGACATCCGCGGCCTCGTGCCGGGCGTCGGAGCCGCCGGTGGCGGCGTCGGAGGGGTTCGTGCCGGTGGCCGGAGTGGCTGTGCCGTCGTGGTGGTCGTGCCGCACCGTCGACTTGTCGGCACCGTCGGCTATCTGCTGCTCGGAGGGCGCGGAAGCGGTGGGTGCCGGGGAGGTCGGCGCGGGGGTGGTACCGCTTCCGGTACTGCCCGTACCGCTGCTGCCCGTGCTGCCGCCGCCGGAACCGGTGTTGCCCGAACCCCCGCCACCGAAGGCGACGTCCGAGCAGGAGTAGAACGCCTCCGGACTGTCCGAGCGCTGCCAGATCGCGTAGAGGAGCTGCCTGCCCGAGCGCTGCGGCAGGGTGCCGGAGAAGGTGTAGTAGCCGTTCGTCGCGGCCGGGTCGGTCTTCGTGGCGACCGGGTGCGCCAGGTCCAGGTCGGCCCAGGCCAACGGCTTGGACGGGTCGTAACCCGCCTTGGTGATGTAGACGTTGAAGGTGCCCTTGTGCGGGGCCGTCACCCGGTATTTGAAGGTGTACGCGCCGCCGCTCACGCTCGTCGTCGGCCAGTCGGCGCGGGCCAGGTCCAGGCCCTTGAACTCGTCGTTGCCCGCACCGCACAGCTTCCCGTCGGGAATGAGCTGCTGGTGTCTGCCGTTCGCGTCGCCGATCCGGATGCCGTTCCAGTCGTACAGCGCCTGGGTGCCGCCGGCCGCGACGGCCGCCTTGCAGGCACCGGACCTCGGGCTCTCGGGATTCTCCGCGTAGCACTGGAAGACCCGGCTGACCGGGTCGCCCATCGTGCCGTGCGCGGCGGCGGGCGCCGCGGCGAGCGCGGTCAGGGCGACCGGGGCGACACCGACGGCGACCGCGACGGCGGCGGCCTTGCGGCAGTGGGGCCTCCCCTGCTCGAACGCGGTTGAGAGCTTGGGGAAAGGCATGGGGGAACTCCTCGAAGCGGACCTTCAGGTCTACGGCGGACCCCGTGGGGGGTGATCAGCAAGCTAGCCCGAAGAAACCGCGAAATCGCCTGCTGGAGCCGGGTGCGGGAGATCCTTATGGTCGGCTTAAGGGAGTGCTGAGCCTGAGCTCAGGTAGCTACCGTTCTGGCCATGACAGATGCCCTGAACGAACCGGAGACCCGCCCGGCCGTCGCCGCCGACGTCGCGGCCGTGAAGGCGGTGACCGACGCCGCGTACCACCACTACATCGAGCGCATCGGAGTGGTGCCGAAGCCCATGGAGGCGGACCATGCGGCGAACGTGGCCGCGGGGCGGGTGTTCGTCACGGGGGAGCCCGTGAGCGGCCTCGTGGTGATCGAGGCGTACGAGGACCATCTCTTCCTCGACAGCATCGCCGTCCACCCCGACGCCCATGGCAAGGGCGTCGGGCGACGGCTGCTGGCGTTCGTGGACGCACACGCGCGTGCGCTCGGGTTGTCCGAGGTCAGGCTCTACACGAACGCGATGATGTGGGAGAACCAGAAGATCTACCCGAAGTACGGGTACGAGGTCGTGGAGCGCCGCGTGGACGGACGGTACGACCGGATCCACTACCGCAAGCGGCTCGACTGACGGTTTCCGTGCCGGGGCGTGTCTCAGTGCCGGGGCGCGCGGCCCGGGCCGCTCACCCGTCCGGCCACCACGTGCGGTGGATGTCCTTGCGGACCTCCGGACGCTCGGCGGGACGCTCGTCGGCCTCGTCCCGCACTCGGCGGGACTCCGACTTCCTCAGGGGCTTCTGCACGGTCACACGGCGCATGGCTGCCTCCTTGTGCCTACCGGAATCCGCGGTTGTACGGAGGTAGACCCTTTCCGGGAGAGTTGCTCATCAGTCGGGATCTGTCTGTGGCGGCTGTCACGATTCGACTGTCAGTGGTGGGTGTCACCCTTGGGCACATGTCGGGTTACAGCGAAATGAATCCAGGTCAGAGCGGTGTCAAACCGTGTCAGAGCGGCGTGCGGCCGGAGTTCGGTGGCGCGGGCGGGGGTGCGGACCCGGTGGCCGACGCGGACCGGGTGGACTGGGACGCCGAGGCCGCCACCTTCGACGACGAGCCGGACCACGGGCTGCGCGACGCCGCCGTGCGGGAGGCCTGGGCGGAGCGGCTGCGCACCTGGCTGCCCGAGACCCCGTCCGACGTGCTCGACCTCGGCTGCGGCACCGGCAGCCTGGCGCTCCTCGCGGCCGAGCGGGGCCACCACGTCACCGGGATCGACGGAGCGCCTCGCATGGTAGACCTGGCCCGCGCCAAGCTCGCCGGACGTGACGCGGTGTTCCTCCTCGGTGACGCGACGGCACCGCCCGTCGGCGAGCAGCGGTTCGACGTCGTGCTCGTCCGGCACGTCCTGTGGGCCTTGCCCGACCCCGAGCGCGTCCTGCGGCACTGGCGCGGGCTGCTGCGCCCCGGAGGGCGGCTCGTCCTGGTCGAGGGGGTGTGGGGGACGCTGAGCCCGGTCGGCATACCCGCGGACCGGCTGGCCGCCCTGCTGGAGCCCCTGACCTCGCACCTCCGAGTGGAACGGCTGTCCGACGACGCTCGGCTGTGGGGGCGCGAGGTGGCGGACGAGCGGTACGCGGTGGTGGCCCACGTCTGACCACCGGGTACTCGACGGTCGCCGAGCGGGTATCTGCCGGGTACCAGCCCTAGCCGAGCAGCGCCTCGAAGTCGCCCTCTCGAGCCAGGAGTTCGAGCGTGTCGAGGGCGTTCCGCGCGGCGGTCGCGGCCCGCGGATCGGTGGTCGTGAGGCCGCTCGCCGCGAACTCGTCCTCGTCCAGGCGCAGTACGTCCGTGCCGTCCGCGGAGCGCCACAGGTCCAGGTCGAGGTCCTCGACGACCAGTTCGCCGCCGGAGAGGGTGGCCGGGCGGGTGATGTCGCAGTACCAGCCCTTCCGTACGCCCTCGGCGTCCCGGACCTCCTTGACCGCGTACCAGCGGTCCCGCCAGTAGTACTCGGTGAAGACATCGCCCGGCTCGAACCGTACGAAGCCGAAGTCGCGGACACCCTCGCCCGCCCACGGCGCGCGCACGGTGACGCGGGTGCCGTCGTCGGCGAGCAGCTCGGCGGGGTAACGGATCTTCGTGCGGCCGGACTTGACGAGGACGACCTCCACGGTGCGGGGCGCGTCAGGCGAGTTCGCGGACATACCGCACCTCCGCCCCGCAGATCTCGTAGCCGAACCACTTGTTGATCGCGATCATCGGTTCGTTACCGGCGTCGTTGCCCGTGAACGCCTCCGTGTATCCGGCGGCGCGGGCGCGGTGCAGCGAGTCGTTCTTGGCGAGCTTGGCGAGGCCGCGACCGCGGAACGCGGCGGCGGTGCCCGTCATCACGGTGCCGTAGCGGGTGCCGCCGTCCGTGCGGGCCGCGCTGAACGCCGCCGGGCGGCCGTCGACGAGCGCGACCGTGGTCAGCTCGGCACTGAACAGGGGATGGTGCCAGGTCTCCTGGAGCCAGGCCTGGTAGTCCGTGAACTCGTGGGGGATGTCGCTGGGCTCGTCCGCCATCGTCTCCGCGTCCAGGGCGAACAGGGGGCGCGGGTCGTCGGCGAAGTCCGAGCCCTTGCGCAGCTCGACGCCCGGCGGCGGGTCCTGGAGCGGCGGCAGGGTGCCGCCCGCCAGGTCGAGGCGGAGGAAGTGGGCGGAGCGGCTCGCGTGGTAGCCGTGCTTGTCGGCGAACGCGCGGTTGCCCGGCTCGTCCAGGACCCAGGCGAAGAGCTTGGTCGCGCCCAGGGCCGCCAGGTGCTCCTCGGCGGTGCGCACCAGGAGCGAGCCCGCGCCCCGACGGATGCGGCCGGGGTCGACGTACACGTTGAGGTAGCCCTGATTCGGCTCCGCGCTGTCGTGCGCGATGCCGACCTGGGCCGTGCCGACCGGTTCGCCGTCCTGCTCCGCGAGCAGCGGACGGTAGTGGGCGTCGGGGTGCGCGTGCGTGACGTCGTACGCGATGGAGTCAGGTGTGTACAGCACGAAGGGGAGTGCGCGGTTGCGGATGTGGGCGAAGCCCTCGGTGTGCCGCCGGTCGTCCGGGCGGACGTCGCTGATGATCACAGTCATGGAGTCGAACGCTACGCGCGAGGTGTGTTCGAGTGCCTCTCATTTTCCTTCCCGTACGGGACAATCGCTCCGTGACGCTGAAGATCCACATCGATGAGGGGGCCGCGCCCTACGAACAGGTGCGTGCCCAGATCTCCGAGCAGGCGCGGTCCGGTGCGCTGCCGGTCGGCTACAAGCTGCCCACCGTGCGGGGGCTGGCCGAGGAGCTCGGCCTCGCCGCCAACACGGTCGCCAAGGCCTACCGGGCGCTGGAGTCGGACGGGGTGATCGAGACGCGCGGCCGCAACGGGACGTTCGTCGCCGCCGCGGGCTCGGCGGCGGAGCGTGAAGCGGCGTCGGCCGCACAGGCGTACGCCGAGCGCGTCCACCGCCTCGGCCTCTCGGAGTCCGCCGCGCTGGACGCCGTACGGGATGCCCTGCGGGCGGCTTACGGGAGCTAGCCCTTCTCTGTTTCCGGGTGCTTCAGAGGTGGTCCGGTGTCCGGGTCACCGTCAGGCCCGCCGCCGTCGCCGCCCGGGCGAAGGCCACCGCGTCCCGGACGGCCGCCGCGTACGGGTCGTTGTTGAAGTACGCGTACACCTCGTGGTCGTCGGACCAGGTGTCCGTGACGCGTCGTACCCAGGTCGTCAGGGACTGCCGGCCGTAGCGGGGCCACGGCTGGGCGCGGCCCTCGTGGAAGCGGACGTAGCCCCAGTCGGCGGTCCGCCACAGGGGCGTCACGGGGTGGGCCAGCACATCGGCCCAGCAGAGGGCGGCGCCCCGTGACTCCAGTACCTTGCGCACCTCCGGTGTCCACCAGGAGTCGTGGCGCGGTTCGACCGCGACCCGGACGCCGGCGGGGAAGCGGCCCAGGCACTCGTCGAGAAGGGCGGGGTCGGCGTGCAGCGTGGGCGGGAGCTGGAGCAGGACCGGGCCCAGGCGGTCACCGAGCCCGGCGGCATGGCCCAGCAGCCGGCCGACCGGCTCCGCCGGGTCGCGCAGCCGTTTGATGTGCGTCAGATAGCGGCTCGCCTTGAGAGCGACGACGAAGTCCGGCGGGGTGCGCTCCCGCCAGCTCTCGAAGGTCTCGTGCGTCGGCAGCCGGTAGAAGGCGTTGTTGATCTCGACCGTGGCGAACCGCGCCGCGTACTCCTCCAGCCAGAGCCGCATCGGCACCCCGTCCGGGTACAGGACGCCGCGCCAGTCCTTGTACTGCCACCCCGACGTGCCGACGAACAGGGTCATAAAGCCATCAAAGCACCGCACGCAGTGCCCGGCAGCTACAGATACAGCCCCGCGTCCGCGCCCTCCCGCTGGTCCGGCACCGACGTCGGCGTCGTGCCCCGGCGCAGCGCGTACAGCTCGGCCAGGGTCGCCCCGTCGCGGCCGACGCCCTCCTCCGTGCCCAGCCAGCTCACCGCCTCCGGGCGGGTCAGCGCGCCGACCTCGATCCGGGCGAGACAGCGGCCGGGGCGGACCACGGCGGGGTGGAGGCGCTCAAGGTCCTCGTTGGTCGTGACGCCCACGAGCACGTTGCGGCCCTGGCCGAGGAGCCCGTCGGTGAGGTTGAGCAGCCGCGAGAGCGCCTGGCCCGCGGTGTGCTTGGCCTCGCCGCGGATCAGCTCGTCGCAGTCCTCCAGCAGGAGCAGCCGCCAGCGGCCCTTGCCCGTACCGTCCTCCTCGCCGATCGCGATGTCCATCAGATAGCCGACGTCGGAGAAGAGCCGCTCCGGGTCGAGGACGCAGTCCACCTGGCACCAGTCGCGCCAGGAACGGGCCAGGGTGCGCAGGGCCGAGGTCTTGCCCGTGCCGGGCGGGCCGTGCAGCAGCAACAGCCGGCCCGCGATGTCCTCGGGCGTCGTCTTCATCAGCCGGTCCATGGCGTCCGCCACCGGCCCGGTGTAGTTCGGCCGCACCTCCTCCCACGTACCCGCGGAGATCTGCCGGGTGGTGCGGTGCGGGCCGCGGCGCGGGGAGACGTACCAGAACCCCATCGTCACGTTCTCCGGCTGGGGTTCGGGTTCGTCCGCCGCCCCGTCCGTCGCCTGGTCGAGGATCTTGGCGGCCAGTTCGGTGCTGGTCGCGGTGACCGTGACGTCGGCGCCGCGGTTCCAGCGGGACACCAGCAGGGTCCAGCCGTCGCCCTCGGCGAGCGTGGCGCTGCGGTCGTCGTCGCGGGCCGAGCGCAGCACGCGGGCGCCCGGCGGGAGGAGCGTCGCCCCGGACCGTACGCGGTCGATGTTCGCCGCGTGCGAGTGCGGCTGCTCGCCCGTCGCGAAGCGGCCGAGGAACAGCGCGTCGACGACGTCCGACGGCGAGTCGCTGTCGTCGACGTTGAGCCGGATCGGCAGTGCGTCGTGTGGGTTGGCAGACATGCCGCCATGATCCGTCACGCGGGCGCCCCGTGCACCCGGTTTCCGCGGTGCGTCCTGTGTGTCGGCTGTGTCGGTCCGTGTCCCCTCCGTCCTGTTACACGGCTGTGGTCTTACAAGACCTGTCCCACGGCCGATCCCCGCCGTTACTGTTGCCCTTGATGGGACGTCATGGGTGGAATTCGGGGGCACGGCGGTGGCGGCTCACCGCGCTGCTCGGCGTGGGAGTGGCCGCTCTGGCCCTGGTGGTGACCTTGCTCAACACCCTGCCCGGAGGCGGCGCGAGCACCGCGGGCACCACCCGCGACGGGGACAAGGTGCACGGCACCCCCGTCACCCCGCCCGAAACCCCGCAACCCGAGGTGGGCTGGGGTTTCACCCACACCCAGTACAGCGCCGACCAGGGCAGTGACACGGCCACCCAGCGCGTCGAGGGGCTGCTGCAGAAGCAGTCGCTGCCGCAGATCCAGCACATCATGGGCTGGGGGGCGGGCAACCCCGAACCCTCCAAGGGGCGCTACGACTTCTCGGAGATGGACCGCCGTATCGACTTCATGCGGAAGTCCGGCGGGACCCCGGTCGTCACCCTGTGCTGCTCCCCGGACTGGATGAAGGGCGGCAAGGCCGGCGCGAACAACACGAACTGGAGCCAGGCCGCCCTGGAGACCGCCCCGGACCGCGCCCACTACGCGGACTTCGCCGCGCTCGCCGCGACCGTCGCCAAGCGCTATCCGGACGTGCGTCACTTCATCGTCTGGAACGAGTTCAAGGGCTTCTGGAACGACAGCAAGGGCCGCTGGGACTACGAGGGCTACACCGAGCTCTACAACCTCGTCTACAAGGCACTGAAGAAGGTCGACAAGGACATCCAGGTCGGCGGGCCCTACCTCGTCATGGACAGCGTCGACCCGCGCCAGACGGAGAACGCGTCGACGACCCTGAAGGGCACCTGGGGCACCATGGACCAGCGGGTCCTCGACGCCTTCGACTACTGGAACAAGAACAAGGTGGGCGCCGACTTCGTGGTCGTCGACGGCTCCAGCTACACCAAGGACGACGACCTGCTCCCGAACGAGTTCGCGGCCACCGACAAGTTCACCGCCGTCAGCCGGTGGGTGCGCGAGCAGACCCACGGCCTGCCGCTGTGGTGGGCCGAGTACTACGTGGAGCCCGCCGACGGCAACGACGAGCGTACGGGCTGGTCCGAGGCCCACCGCGGCGCCGTCCAGGCCGCCGGCCTGATCGCGATGGCCGGCGGCGGCGCCACCTCCGGCTTCTACTGGAACCCGGAGAAGGAGAAGGGCACCGACTGCGCGGGCTGCCTGTGGACGCCGACCGACAGTGCCGGCGGCGGCGCGGCCCTGCCCATGCTCGACCTCGTCTCCCGCTTCAGCCGGGCGTTCGCACCCGGCACCAAGTACGCGACGGTGTCCGTGGCCCCCGACGACATGCCCAACGTCCGCGTCCTCGCCACCGACAAGGCCGTCCTCGTCGTCAACACCCTCAACCGGTCCATCAACGCGCAGGTGGACGGCAAGCGGTTCGACATGAAGGCCTACGAAGTGAAGTGGCTCACCCGCTGAACCCGTGATCCCGGGTCCGGGTGAGCCACTCCGCCTGGCTGGACCTCGTCCTACTTCATGGTCAGGAACCGCTGCACGAGCGAGGCCAGCAGCACCGCCAGCAGCGGCAGCGAGAACCAGAAGCTGCTCTGCAGCCACCGCAGCTGCCGCACACTCGGCCGCACCGCGACCCGTACGACCTCACGCGCCGCCAGCATGATGATGAGCGCCACGGCCGCCAGCGCGCCGACGACCGACCACGGTGTCCAGGTGATCAGGGGACCGATCGGCCCGGGAGCGGGCTCGAGCACCTTGCCCGCGGGCTGCTTGCGCAGCGCGTACATCGTCACGTCGTCGTTGACGAGGACCTTCTTCAGGTCCTGCCGGTCGTCGAGGTTGCGGATGAGCCGCGACTCCCAGGTCGCCGAGTAGCCCACGTCCATCTGGAGGTAGACCACCTGGCTGCGGTTGATCATGAGGTACGAGTTCGGTCCGGCGTCCTTGAGCGACTTGACCAGCCCTGACACCAGCACCGGGTCGCTCGGCGCCAGCGTCGGCACGTACTGCACCTTCTCCATGTCCCGGGTGCCCCACGGCATCGCGGGCGTCACGTTGTTGACCGTGTCGTTGCTCAGCCACAGCAGCCGTACGGTCGGCTTGTCATGCGCGTACACGTAGTTCATGGCCGTGACCTCGCCCGGCCGGATGCGCTCGAAGGACTCGTTGCCCCAGCGGGCCACCAGGAAGCCGCCCATGAGAAGCAGGCCCGCCATGAGCGCGGCCAGCGGGGCGAGGCTCACCCGGTCCTTCTCCCGTTCCTTCGCGGTGACACCGGTGCGCGGGAAGAGGGCGAGCCCGGCCAGCAGCGCCGCCCCCGGCAGGGCGAACATGAAGACCCGCAGGGCCATCTCGCCGCCGTACGACTGCATGCCGAAGCCCAGGAACGGGACGAAGGTGAGGACGATCAGCGACCGCTCGCGGTACTTGTGGTCGCGCCGCCGCCACCAGCCCCAGCAGGCGAAGGCCATCACACCGCCGGCGAGCAGCACGCGCGTGTAGAGGACGAGTTTGTGCGTCGAACTGCCGCCCTGGATACGGCCGGAGACGGAGGTCGACACATTGCTGCCGACGCCGCCGACCCCGCCGAACAGGTCGTTGAAGTGCCCCGACCAGTAGGGCTCGGCCATGAAGCCGATCCAGACGGAGACCAGGACGGCGAACAGGATCGGCAGCCCGCGCAGTTCGGATCGGCCGACGAGGACGAGGACCGCGAGCACGCCGAGCATCACGAACGGGGTGAGCTGGTGAGCAGGGACGCTCGCCGCGAACAGGCCGATCAGCACCATGAGGAGCACGGCCCGCTGGCGCCGGTCGGCCGGCTCGACCTCCGCCTCGCCCGGGCGCGCCTTCGCCCACAGCACACGCGGCGCCCGGAACCACACCAGGAGGATCGCCACGAAGACGAGGTAGAGGAGGTAGGTGAAGCCCTGCGGGGAGAAGTAGTCCTGGCCCACCCAGCCGCTCAGCACGAAGATCCAGATGCCGGTCCACTTGGCGCGCCAGCTCGCCCGCATCGAGCGCACGAGCAGGAACATCGGGGCCAGGTAGAGCAGCTGCATGGTCAGCGGCCACCAGCGGATCACCTCGGTGAGGTCGCTGACACCGCAGGCCTTGGCGACGAACGCGGCCCCCGCGAAGAAGCCCGGCCAGCTCCAGCGGGCGTCCAGGTCGGGTACCGCGGAACCGGTGCGGTCGATGTAGTCGATGAAGCCGAGGTGCTGCCAGGCGGTGGCGAACCGTGGCTCGGTCTCGATGACCGCGGGGAGCGCGTGCAGGGAGATCACGGTGGCGAGCAGGGTGATGAGCAGCAGGCCCTTGTGCTCGCGGTTCATCCAGAGCAGCGAGGCGAAGACCGTGATCAGGAGGGCCGCGCCCACGAGGGTGGGCAGCGGCAGGACGGAGATGAGGCCGAGGCCGCCCATCTTGTCGAGGGAGGCGTCGTCGAGGCTCAGTGCCGGGACCCAGTAGAGGAGCAGTGCGGAGATCAGGAGGAAGCCGAGGAGCACGCCGGGTTTGGAAGGGTGTCGTAGGCGGTCGCGCAGGGTTGGTGGGGGTGGGGTTGTGTCGTCTGCCGGCTGCGGGTCGGTGGTGGCTGGTCGCGCCCACGCGGCGGAGCCGCTTGATGTCCCGCCCCGCGCCCCTGTCGGGGCGCTGTCCGAACCGTCTGTTTCGAAGGGAGCGTCGACTTCCGGGGCCTCCGCCGGGCCCAGGGAAGCCTCCGAGCCCGGCTCCCGCGCCTCCACGGGCAGCCCCACCGAGGGCAGTTGCGGCTTCAGCGCCCAGGTCGGGCGGTGGTCCGGGCGTGCCTTGGGTGTGCCCGTGGGTGGGGTGCCGGGGCCCGGGCGGACGTCCGGGCGGCGTTCCTGGTGGTCGAAGTCGACGTGCACGCCGAGGGCGAGGGTGTCGGAGTCGAGGGCCCAGGCGGGCCCCCGCTTCGCCTCGCGCGGATTGGTCGCGGCCACGTCGCGCGCGCCGAGGTCGGCGAGGTCCCCGTCCGGCGCCGCGCCCGCCGGGAGTTCGGCGGGCGGCGCGGTCCGTACGATCTTGAACAGCTTGGGCGCGGCGATCGACACGATCACCGCGAGGCTGGAGATCTCCGCGACGCCCGCCCCGGTCAGGCCCATCCGGGGCAGCAGGATCACCGTCAGGCCGAGGACCAGGACGCACAGCAGGCCCTGCAGATAGGCGAGTCCGGAGGTACGGCTCTGGGCGCGCAGCACCGCGAAGTACGTCTCCATGACGACCCGCAGCAGCGCGCCGACCGCGAACCAGCGCAGCAGCGGGGTCGCCGCGTGCGCGTAGCCGTCGCCGAAGATGTGCAGGATGAACGGTGCCCCGACGAACAGCAGTCCGCACACGGGCAGCATGATCCGTGCCATGCGCTTGAGCGCGGCCCGGGTGTTCGCGGCGAGCCGCGCGGGGTCGTGCGAGCCCTCGACGGTCAGCGAGGCGCCCATGTTGATGGCGAGCAGGTTGACCGTGCCGCCGATCGTCGTGGTGATGTAGAAGTACGCGTTGTCGGCCGAGCTGACCTGCGAGGCGACGATCACCGGGACGAGATAGACCACGGCGAGCGAGAAGAGCGAGCCGGTGTAGTCGCCGGCCAGGAAGCGTCCGACCTCCTTGAGCGTGGGCGGGTTCGCGCGCTCCTCGGTCGCCTTGATGTGCCGGGGGACCAGGCGCCGGAAGACCAGCAGGCCGAGCGGTACCACCGACAGGGCGATCGCGGCGACCCAGGAGACGAAGACGCCCGTCGTCGGGATCGCGGCGGCGAGTGCGACCAGCAGTGCCAGCTTCACCGCGGAGAACACGGTGTTGCCCACCGGCACCCAGAGCGCGCTGCGCAGGCCGGTCAGCACGCCGTCCTGCAGGGTCAGCAGCGACCAGGCGACGACCGCCAGGATGAAGCCGAGGCCGTTGAGCGAGCCGTGCAGGAAGCGGTACGAGGGTCCCCATGCGTTCAGCGTCAGCAGGAAGACCACGGCGGCCAGCGCCACGACCACCGAACTTCCCGCGTACGTTCGGAAGATGAGGCGTCCGGTGGCGCGGCCCGCGACGGGGATGAAGCGGGCCAGGGCGCCGGTCAGGGTCACCGCGGTCAGGCCCGCCAGGAGCTTCATCGCGGCGATCGCGGCGGAGCCCTGGCCGACCGCGGCGTCGGAGTAGTAGCGGGCGGCGACCAGCCAGTAGCCGAGCCCGAGCACCGCGGAGATCCCGGTGTTGAGCATCAGGGCGTAGGCGTTGCGGAAGAGTTGGTTGCCTCCGCCGCCGCCGTCCTTGCGACCCCGGCCGGGCAGGCGGAGGCGGCGCCCGGTCCGCTGCTCGGGCGCCTCGGCGGTGGGCGATGAAGCCTGGGCTGTGGTCGTCGTGTCAGACACGGGAACGGATGGCCTTCCGGCGGACCTGTCGTGCTCTTCGGACCATGGCGTACCCCTTGGTGAGGGCGCGGTCCCGGACGAAATTGCGGGCGATCGCGCGGCCCTCGACGAGCCGCTCGAACTCCTCGATACCGGTGTTGCGGCGCACGGTCACGCGTTGCAGGGCGTACGGGCCCTGGTGGCGGCGCGCCAGGCCGTTGCCGACGGCGAGCGACTGGGCGAAGCCCGTCTCCCGCACCGCCTGGCGCACCCGGCGGCTGGAGTAGCCGTAGGGGTACGCGAACGAGGCCGGGCGGGTGCCCAGCTCGTCGGCGATGATCTCCTTGCAGCGCAGCACCTCGAACCGCAGCGCGTCGTCGGAGAGCTGGTCCAGCTGCGGATGCGTGTGGCTGTGCCCGCCGATCTCGACCTGCTCGGCGGCGAGTTCGCGCACCTGAGCCCAGCTCAGCATGGCGTCGAGGCCGCCCCCGGTGTCGTACGCGCCCTTGATCCACCCCGTCGAGACGAACAGCGTGGCGGCGAAGCCGTGTTTGGCCAGCACGGGCAGCCCGTGCCGGTGCACGCCCTCGTAACCGTCGTCGAAGGTGATCAGCACGGGTCGCTCCGGCAGCGGTCCGCCGGACCGCCAACTCGTTGCCAGCGCCGCCGTGTCGACCGGGGTGAACCCCTGGTCCCCGAGCAGTGCCATCTGCTCGGCGAACGCCTCGGGCCCCACGGACAGCTCACGCGTCGCGTCATTGGGCGCGGCGGCGATGGAGTGGTACATGAGGATGGGTACGGGAGTGTCGTTCATGGGGCCGCCACACCTCCCGCGACCCGCGGGGGTCCTCCTGTGGTCATGCCGCCGCCCCCTCGCGTCCCGGACCGCTCCCGATCCCGTTCTCGATCTCCGCCACGGTGAACGTGGCGCCGCCCCTGCGGGCCCGGACGCTGCCGAGTACGTACCCCCCGGCCGCCGTCAGAACACCGGCCACGATGGCGCCCGCCCGGCCCGCGCCGCCCGGGCGGGCGAGCAGGGCGTCGCGCAGTCCGCGAGCCACCCCGGCGGGCAGGACGCGGGTCGTGTAGCGGCGTTCCGACTCGAGGCCCTTGTCGGCGCCGACGCTCCGGGCGACCAGGGCCTTGGAGAGGCCCTCGGCGTAGGCGCGGGTGCGGAAGTACGCGAAGTGCTCGCGTGGTTCGGGTACCCGGTGGTGGATGACCGCGCGGTCGTCGATCAGCAGGATCGCGTCCGGGCGGGCACGGGTGAGGCGGATGCACAGCTCCGTCTCCTCGCAGCCCAGCGGACGCTTGTCGCCGTCGCGGCCGATGCCGGTCGCGAAGCCGCCCGCCGCATCGAACGCCGTACGACGGAAAGAAGCGTTTCCGCCCAGGACGTTGCGGACCTGGACCCGGCCCGGCGGCAGCCCCTTGTACGTGCAGCCCACCACCCAGTCGAACTCCTCGGGGAACCAGGCGGGCCGGCGACCCGACGCCCAGATCGGCATCGTACGGCCGCCGACGGCCATGACCCGCGGGTCGGCGTATCCCGAGGCGAAGTGGCGCAGCCAGTCGCGCTCGGCCACGGCGTCGTCGTCGAGGAACGCGATGATCTCGCCGTGCGCGACGGCGATCCCGGTGTTGCGGCCCGCGGACAGGCCGCGCGGGCCCGCGTTGGCGAGCACCCGTACCGCGTCGGTCTCCTTGTACTCCCTGCTCAGCCGGTCGAGCAGGGTGGCGTTGTGGTCCACGACGAGGAGCGTCTCCAGAGCGGGCAGCGACTGCGCCCGCACCGAGGAGACCGCCGCGAGGATGTCCTCCCAGCGGTCCTCGGTGTAGACGCAGATCACCACAGAGATGTCGGGACTGCTCAAGACACCTCTCCCTGGCCCGAGTCGAGCTGGGCGGCGTGCGGCCGACGGCGCAGAGCACGCCGGTTGGAACGCTCACCCATGATCACCTTGAGCACCCGGAACCCGTCGCGCACGGCCCGCAGATTGCTCGTGCCGTGGATGCGGAGGTACTCGTGGCTGGGTATCTCCTGCACCTTGAGCCCGGCCTTGACCACCCGGATGTTCATCAGGGTCTCGACCTCGAAGCCGGTGCAGTCGAGTTCGATCTGGTCCAGGCAGTGCCGCCAGAACGCGTTGTAGCCGTAGCAGAGATCGGTGTAACGGGCGCCGAACTTGGCGTTGACGGCCGCGCACAGCACTCGGTTGCCCAGCTTGCGGATCGGTGTCATGTCGGAGGTGCCGCCGCCGTTGGCGAACCGCGAGCCCTTGGCGAAGTCCGCCCCGGACACCAGCGCGGACACATACGACACGATCTCGTG
Source organism: Streptomyces sp. NPDC058086 (assembly GCF_042885015.1). Lineage (NCBI taxonomy): Bacteria > Bacillati > Actinomycetota > Actinomycetes > Kitasatosporales > Streptomycetaceae > Streptomyces > Streptomyces sp. NPDC058086. The sequence goes on from NZ_JBHVST010000002.1 coordinate 22,711, forward strand.
GCCGTCGGCCGAGCCGTCCGCGTCGACCATCACGATGATGTCGCCGGTGCACGCCTCGAATCCGGTGATCAGGGCGTCGCCCTTGCCCTTTCCCTGCTGCTCGACGACCTTGACGTCGGGCCACAGTTCACGGGCCACCTCGACGGTGTCGTCGGTGGAATTGCCGTCGACAAGAACCACTTCGTGTATCCAGGCGGGAAGGGTCTTGAAGACGTACGGGAGATTCTCCGCCTCATTCATGGCGGGAATCACGACGCTCACCGGTGGCGCTATGGCCAGGTGAGAGGAGATCGGCCGGTATTTGCCGGCCATTAACGGATCTTCGCCCGATACGGCTGGGCGCAGGACTGAGCTCATGAGTCTGGTCCCTCTCGTCCGGTGGACCGCCCGCCCCTGGGCGGTCCGGCTTTTAGTCCGGTTCGAAAGGGGGGTTCTCACTTACGGCATGACGAAATGGATCTCCGTGCATGCCGGGTGAGCTGGCAAAGCTGGCCGATTCCGAAGGCGGAAGTCCGAAGACGGAAGCCCGAGGACGGAATTCCGGATGCGGAAACCGGTCGCGCGGCACGACTCGGCACAAGTGTGGTCACCGAGCACGGCACCCCCCTACCGCGCCCCGCGCCGAGCCCTCTTCGCGATCTTGAGCCCTCCCCTAGATCGCATGTGCATGAGGGTCCGATGCGGGTGAGATGTATGACGGTATTGACGATTGCGCCCATATGGCAAGGCCTGGAACGACGCCTCACGTTTTTGTTGGTTTGGCCGTTACCTAACGACTCGAACGGATTTTCCCCATCCGCTTGCGTATTCGCCGTACCACCGTCAGCAGGAGAACAAGAGAGCTGATCGCCGTCACGGCCACGATTCCGCCATGGACCGACCACCGGTGCACCGCCAGCATGCCCTGGGCGACGAGGAGGTCGACGGCGATCGCTCCCGCGACGGACACCACCGTGCGGGCGAAGGGATCCAGCCCGCGCAGCGCGGCCCCGATGGCGGCTCCTGGTGCGGCCAGCAGGAAGAAGAGCGTGAACGGGGCGCGCAGGGAAGAGCTCACGTCGGCGAGCGCGAGTACCGCGCCGACCCCCGCGACAGCCACCGCCATGCCCGCGAGCAGCGGGACCAGGTCCCTCCCCGGATCCTGTCCCGACCGCTTGTCGCTGTCTGATGAAGGTGACTTGATGCCTATGGTCTGCATTGGCGACTTTGCCCCCCGACGCGCCGGATGCCGGGCTTCAATGTCGCGCAGCGGGCTGGGGGCCGTCAAGATGCTGTGGGCGCTCATGGGGGCTTCTTGGGCCACTTCAAACATGCGGCGCGAGTGTTCACCGCATGTTCCCCGGAGCGCCGGCCGCCTCCGGGGAACTGTGTTGCGGGTCAGGCGAGTTGGGGCGTCACGGGACGATCTCCCCGGGTGTCACGGGACGATCTTCAGCAGCCGGTTCGGAGAGCCGGAGCCCGGGCTGGTGACCTTGCCCGTCGTGGCGCCGTTCACCAGTGCCGTGGCGACCTGCGCCGGGGTGGCGGAGGTGTGGCTCGCGAGGTGGACGGCGGCCGCGCCCGCGACGTGCGGGGTGGCCATCGACGTACCGGAGATGGTGTTCGTGGCGGTGTCGCTGGTTTTCCAGCCCGCCGTGATGGAGGAGCCGGGGGCGAAGAGGTCCAGGACGGAGCCGTAGTTGGAGTAGCTGGCCTTGGCGTCCGTGCTGGTGGTGGCGCCGACCGTGATGGCCGCGGCGACCCGGGCGGGTGAGTACGAGGAGGCGTTGGCGCTGCTGTTGCCCGCCGCGACCGCGTACGTCACGCCGCTCGCGATGGAGTTGGACACGGCCGTGTCCAGCGAGGTGGAGGCGCCGCCGCCGAGCGACAAGTTGGCGACCGAGGGACCGCTGTGGTTGCTGGTCACCCAGTCGATGCCCGCGATCACGCCGGCGGTGGTGCCGGAGCCGGAGCACGGGCGACGGCGGTAGGGGCCGAAAAGTCTTGGCATGGACACTTCCTGTCAACACGCGTAGCTGCTACGACAGTTGTGGCAGAGATCCTGCTAAAGGGAGGTTCCATGAGACGTTCCCGAATTACGGCATACGTGACCTCACTCCTCCTCGCCGTCGGCTTCGCCCTCACCGGGGCCGCGACGGCGCAGGCGTCCGGAACCGCCGCGGCCACCGGCTATGTGGCCCTCGGCGACTCCTATGCGTCCGGTGTCGGCGCGGGCAGCTACATCAGCTCGAGCGGCGACTGCTTGCGCAGCACGAAGGCGTACCCCTACCTCTGGGCCGCCGCCCATTCACCCTCGTCCTTCGACTTCACGGCCTGCTCGGGGGCCCGTACGGGTGATGTCCTGGCGAACCAGCTGGGCCCGCTCGGCTCCTCCACCGGCCTCGTCTCTCTCAGCATCGGCGGCAACGACGCGGGCTTCGCGGACGTCATGACGACGTGTGTGCTCCAGTCCGACAGCGGCTGCCTGTCCCGCATCGCCACCGCCAAGGCCTACGTCGACTCCACGCTCCCCGGCCAACTCGACTCCGTCTACTCCGCGATCAGCTCGAAGGCGCCCGCCGCCCACGTGGTCGTCCTCGGCTACCCCAGGTTCTACAAACTGGGCGCGACCTGCCTCGGCCTCTCCGACACCAAGCGCGCCGCGATCAACGACGCGGCCGACTACCTGGACAGCGCCATCGCCAAGCGCGCCGCCGACCACGGCTTCACCTTCGGCGACGTCAGGAGCACCTTCACCGGGCACGAGCTCTGCTCCGGCAGTGCCTGGCTGCACAGCCTGAACCTGCTGAACATCACCGAGTCGTACCACCCGACCGCGGCCGGCCACTCCGGCGGCTATCTGCCGGCCTTCACCTCGGCGGCCTGAACACCCCTCACGGGGACGTGGAAGCGGAGGCCTCGTCCGACGGGGTCTCCGTCACGCATGTCACCGAGAACGGCACCGAGTTGGACGTCGTCCGGACGGGGCCCCGGACCTCCACGCTGATCTCGTTCTGGAAGATCCCGCTCGCGTTGTACGTCGTCAAGAAGATCGACTTCTGCTTGGTCCTGCCACCGTCCGACGAGAACGACAGGGTCTTCCAGCCCGGGTCGGACACCTCGCCGGTCTTCAACACCCAGCGGTACTCGACGTCCACCGGTACACGGCCCACCGTGAAGGTCGCCGTGAAGGTCGGCGCCTGAGCCTGGGACGGCGGGCAGGAACCGGAATAGTCGGTGTGCGCACCCGCGACCGTCACCTGCACGGACTGGGCCGGCGGCGAACTCGTACGAGCGCTGCTCGACGGACTGGCCGAGGGAGTGGAACCGCCGGGCGCGGCGCTGTTGCTCCCACTCTTGCTCGCGGACGGCGAACTCCCGCCGCCGGAGATGCTCTTGGTGCCACTTCCGCTGCTGTCGTTGCTGCTCCCGCCGCCGTTGTCACGGTTCACCAAGGCGTACGTCAGTCCGCCCAGCGCGAGTGCGAGCGCGATCACGCCCGCGATCACGGCGGCGGCCGCGCGCCGGTTGCGGACGGGTTCCGTCGAGGTGGGGGAGTCGTTGGGCGGCGGGTAGGGCGTGTAGCCCGGCCGCGGTCCTTGTGGACGGGTCCGGGACGGCGCCGTGGGAGGCCCGAATCCCGGCGGCTGCTGCGCGGGCTGGGAGAACGAGGAGATCGTCGGCGACTGGGCGGTCGGGGACGGAGGTCCCGCGGCCGGGGAGCCGCCCGCGGCGACGAGCCGCAGATCGCTCTCGGCCTGCGCGGCGCTCAGCCGCTCGGCCGGGTCCTTCCTCAGCAGACCCTCGATCACGGGAGCGAGCGGCCCCGCGCGGCGCGGCGGCGGCAGCGGCTCGTCGACGATGGCCCGCAGCGTGCTCAGCGGGGTGTTGTGACGGAAGGGCGAGTTGCCCTCGACCGTCGCGTACAACAGGACCCCGAGCGACCACAGATCGGACTCGGGCCCGGGCGTACGGCCGAGCGCCCGCTCGGGGGCGAGGAACTCGGGCGAACCGATGACCTCGCCCGTCATCGTTAGCGCCGAACTGCCCTCGACCGTCGCGATACCGAAGTCCGTGAGGACGACCCGGCCCTCGTTCGACAGCAGCACGTTGGCCGGTTTCACATCGCGGTGCAGCACCCCGGCCTCGTGCGCGGCCCGCAGGGCGGAGAGCACCTCGGCGCCGATGTCGGCGGCGCGCTGCGGCGACTGCGGACCCTCGGAGTCCAGCAGATCGGACAGGGCGATGCCGCGCACGAGCTCCATGACGATCCAGGGGCGGCCGTCCTGCGTCGCCACGTCGTACACCGTCACCACATTGCGGTTCGCGACCCGGGCCGCGGCCCACGCCTCGCGCTCCAGCCGTGCGTACATCCGCTCCACGTCGTGCGCCGGGATCCCGGCGGGCGCACGGACCTCCTTGACGGCGACCTCGCGGTGCAGCACCTCGTCACGGGCGCGCCACACGGTCCCCATACCGCCCTCGCCCAAGGGGGAGAGGAGACGGTAGCGGCCCGCGATCACACGTTCACTGCCCGGCTCTTCGGACACGGGTGTCCCCCATTCGTATCCGCTGTGCATCCGCGTGCTGTCTCTTCGCGATGTCTCTTCGCGTGATTTCTCCACAAAAGTAGCTCAGCCGAGTGCGGATGCCGCCCCCTTGAACACCAATCCAGCCCCAAGGGCGACGACGATCAACGCCGAGCCCAGGGGGGCGGTCCTGCGGATCAGGGCCGCGGTAGGTCCCCCGGCCCACCGGGGACGCTTCGCCAGCGCCCGGTTCATCCCGTCGTTCAGCTTGACGACGGCGAATCCGGCCGCCGTGAGTGTCAGGGCGAGACCGACGCCGTACGCCAGGACGAGAAGTAGGCCGAACCACGCCTGTCCCAGCGCCGCCGCGCCCACCAGGACGACCACGGCGGAGGGGCTGGGCACGAGTCCGCCGGCGAATCCGAGCAGGATCGTGCCGCGGAGGGTGGGGGCCACCTCGTGGGTGTGGGTGAAGCCGCCGTGGGTGTGTTCGAGGGTGGGGGAGACGGCGTGGTCGTGCGAGTGGTCGTGCGAGTGGGGGTGGGGGTGCGCGTGGTGGTCGTGGTCGTGGTGGTGGCCATGGTCGTAGTCGTGGTCGTGGGAATGTCCGCGCTCGTGCCCGTGTGTGTGCGGCTTGCTGTCCGCCGCTGCCGTCGCGGCGGAGGCGTGGGCGTGGGCGAGCGCCAAGGGGCGTTCGTGCTCTTCGGCGTGCTCGTGCTCGTGCTCGTCAGCGTGGCTGTGCGCGTGGTGGTCGTGGGGGTGGTCGTGCGCGTGTCCGTGGGCGTGCCCAAGCCCGGGTCGCCGCGGCCGGTTGCGCCAGGCCCGGCGTACGAGCGTGGCGCCCGCGAAGGTCACCAGGACGCCGCTGGCCATGCCGAGCCACGCGATCACGGAGGGCGCCGCGGCCGAGCCGGCCGTCACCAGGAGGCCGAGCGCGACCACGCCCAGGGTGTGGGTGACCGTGACGGAGGCGGCCAGCGGCAGGACGTCACGCAGCCCCGCCTTGCCGCCGCGCGCCGCAGCCGTCGCGGCCATCAGGGTCTTGCCGTGACCGGGCGCGAGTGCGTGCATCGCGCCCAGGAACACGGAGATGACCAGGGCCAGCGCGGCGAAGCCGACGGTGAGGTGATGGCGGGCCACCAGGTTGTTCAGCGCCTCGGTCCAGCGGTCTGCGCCCCGGGGCAGTACGGAGGCGCCGGGAGCCTCCGTCCGCTCCTCGGCGAGGGCGGGGCCGCCGGGGCGTATCCGCAGGGACGCGGTCGCGGTGTCGGCGGGGGAGGAGAGCAGCGCCTTGGGGTAGCTGGTCAGTTCGTGCGACACCGACTTGGCCGGTACGTCCGAGGCGGTGAGCGTCATCCGGTCGCCGCGCGCGGTGATCTCGCGCCAGCCGGGTCCCCGGTCGGCCCCGGCGCTGTGGAAGCCGAGGGAGACCATGCCCTGCTTGGGCAGCGCGGCCGTCAACCGGCACTCCACGCGCAGGGTGTTGAGCCCGGCCTGCCCGGGGCGCAGCTTCGCTCGGCTCGTGGCGACGGAGAGCGCGGCCGGATGTCCGTCGACGGTGACCTTGCTGCCGGTCGCTGCCGTCTCGCAGCGCTGCCGGGCCCAGTCCGTCATACCGAGCTTCTTCAGGTCGGGCTTGGCCTGGGTGGCCGGGATCTCGGCGAGGTCCTCGACATGGTCGACGCGCAGCTGCCCGGGGGCGGCGACGAGTCCGTCGTAGCGGTTGACGGTGAAGTTGCCGAGCGGATGCGCGCTCGCGGCCCCGGTGGGGACGAGGACGAGGGCGCAGGCGGCGGTGAGGACGGCCGCGCAGGAGGCGAACAGCCGACGCGACCTCCCCTGCGGGGACTTCGCCCGCCGACCGCGCGTTCGAAGGGGCCTCACTTGTCCTCCCCCAGAGCCTTGCGCGCCGCACGGGCACCCAGGGGGGAGAAGCCCGCGTTCAGGTCGAGCGCCGACTTCAGCGAGGCGCGGGCCTCCTTCTCGTGACCGGTGGCGCGCTCGATCATGCCGCGGTGGTAGAGGAAGGACGCGTTGCGATAGCCGGTGGCCGTGGCCTGGCGGGCGTACGGCAGGGCCTCCTCGTCGCGGCCGTTGACGTGCAGCGCCCAGGCGAGCGCGTCCGCCGTGTGCACGGTGTGGCGGCGGGCCCACTCGGCGCGGGCCGCCTTGAGCGCGTCTGCCCGGTTGCCGTGGTCGGCGGCGGCGAGGGCGGTGTCCAGGTCGGCGTTGACACCGTAGGAGTGGGCCAGCGAGACCCAGGCGGTCACCAGGGCGTACTGGTCGCGGGCCTTCTGCGCGTCGCCGGCCCGGCCGCGCGCCTCGTACAGCTCGCCGAGCTCGACGAGTGGTTGGGGGAGCGGATAGCGCTCCACGACCTGTTCCATGCCCTTGATCGCCGCCGCCTGGTCGCCCTTCGCGGCCTGGGCGCGGGCGCGGCCCTCGAGCGCGGGGAGGTAGCTGTCGTCGGCGGCCAGGGCTCGGGCGTAGTACTTCAGCGCGGAGTCGTAGTCGCCCTGGTTCCAGGCGAGTTGGCCGAGCGCCGCCGCCACGTACGAGACGTCGCCCCGGCTCGTCGCCGTGTCGAGCGCCTGCTGAAGGACGCGGCGGGCGGTCTTCACATCGCCGCGCAGCTCGTGGACGTAGGCGTACCGGGTGAAGACGGGGACGCCCGGCCGGCGCGAGTCGGCCAGGTCGGCGGCCTTCGAGGCGTCGGCGTAGCGGCCGAGTTCGACGAGCGCGTCGATACGGGAGGAGAGGGCGCGCTCGCTGTACGGGTTCTCCTTCAGCACCTTGTCCGCGTAGGTCAGGGCGCCGGTGAAGTCGTGCCGCGCCGCGGCGAGGGCGGCGCGGCCCGCGAGCGCCGACTCGTTGTCGGGACGCAGCTTCAGGGAGCGGTCCAGTGCCTGCTGCGCCTGGGGGTAGCGAGAGGGGTCGCCCTTGGTGCGGGCCTGCTCGACGTAGGCGAGTCCGAGGGTGGCCCAGCTGTCGAAGTCCTTGGGCTGGGTGCGGAGATGGGCCTGCAGCGAGGTGATGCTGGCGTCGAGGTCCCCGCCGGCCAGCAACTCCGGTGACACGGCGCCGCTGGTGGCGGCGACCGCGGTGCCCGAGCCGTCCCGCAGGGCCCCGACGATCACGGCCCCGGCGGTGAGAGCGAGCGCCAACGAAGCGGCACAGAGGCCGAGTTGGGCCGCACGCCAGCGGCGTGTCGAGGCGGACACCCGCCGGACGGCGGCGACGCGCTCATCGGCCGCGGGCGGCTGGTCCTCGGGTTCGGGCAGGTGGTCTTCGGCCGCGGGCTGCTTGGCTTCGGGTTCGGGCAGGTGGTCTTCGGCCGCGGGCTGCTTGGCTTCGGGTTCGGGCAGGTGATCCTCGGCCACCGGCAGCTCGGCTTCGGGCTCGGAAGCGTCGTGCGGAGGCTGTGGGTCGGCCGTCGTCACCTCGTCGGGCTCGCCCTCCGGCGCGCTCTCGTTCGTACGCGGGGACATGCCCTCTCCTCAAAGTCCTTGGGGTGAACGGTCGTCGTGGGGGTGGGGCGGCGCGGCCCGCCGTGGGGGTGGATGCGGGCCGCGCCAGTCGGTGGACCGGGCCCGGTCAACGGGCCCGGTCGCCAGGGCCGGTCAGTAGGCCCGGTTGTACATGCGGCGGCGCCACCACATGACACCGGCGCCGATCAGCAGGACCCCGGCCACGCCCGCCGCCGCGGAGCCCGCGATCAGCATCGTGTTGGTGCCGCCGGTGCCCGACTGAAGGGCGTCACCCAGCTGGTTCTTGACGCTGCTGCCGGTGCCCTTCGCCAGCGGTCCACGCGAACCCGAGGTGGGCTCGGCCACGTAGGGGAACGACTTCTCGAAGCTCTTGTCGTTCTTGTCGACCGAGTCCGACAGGCCGGTCTTCTGGCCGAGGAGTTCACCCTCGACGACCCGCAGCGAGGCATCGATCACGTCGTCGGCGAGCCGACGGCCGTTCGGGAAGCCCGCGTTGTCGCCGTCGAGCACACCGAGCCGCTTGGGGTGCATGCTGGGCTTGATCGAGGTGTTGAGCCGCAGCTCCTCCGCCGGGCGCACCTTGGGCGGCTGGTTGAGGCCCTTCACGCCCTTCAGGAACACGTCGACCAGGTCGTTGCGCGGCTCGGCGGGCGCCTTGATCTTGTAGATCGCCTCGATGAGCTTGGGCAGCTCCGGGTTGGTCACGTTCTTCAGGAACTGCGCGTCGTCCCAGGGCGAGGACGCGTTGAACTTGTCCTTGTCCTTCTGCGGGTTGACGACCTCGTTGACCAGCGGGCTGCCCAGGCGCGAGACCTGCGTGTAGTAGCCGCGGGCGTCCTTGCGCTGGACGGTGGACCAGATCCCGACGATCGGCTGCTTCGACGACTCCTGGATCATGTAGTTGGGCACCTGCAGGGCCAGCGTGTTGACGTTGTAGCCCTTGAGCGTGTCCCGCCCGACCTCGGACAGGTTGCCGCCGTACAGCAGGTCGAAGACCCGCAGGTCGGCGAAGAAGGGGTCGTCCGCCTGGCCGGCGAAGGTCGTCGAGTCGCCCGCGAGCTTGTACACGGCCTGGTTGCGCAGCTTCGTGTAGTCCGGCATCGAGGCCTTGCCGACGTTCGAGGGCGCGACCGGGATGTCGTCCGCGACCTTCGTCTTGGAGACCAGCTTCTGGTTGTGCAGCCGCAGCAGATCGATGTCGTAGGTCTGCGTGATGTTCAGGTCCGGGTCGTCGAGGCTGTTGACCGGGCCCGTGTTGTAGAGGAACGTGTCGCCGTTCTTGCGGTGCGTCTTGAAGGTGTACCGGTACACCAGCTCGCTCTGCGCGTCACCGTTGTTGTCGATGTGGATGTCGTACTGGGCGTCGTCGGCGAACGTGTAGAAGTTCGGCCCGCCGGCCGGCTCCTCGAAGGGTATGAAGTTGGCGATGACCGTCGTCGTGTCCGGCTTGTCCGGGCTGACGAAGGCGTACAGGTCGGTGTTGTCGTACTGGGGAGTGCCCGAGATCAGCGGGGCCTCCCGGTGACTGGAGGCGGAGGCCGCCCCGGGGTCCAGCGCGGCTACGCCGGCGGCTACGAGCCCCCCGGCAGCCAGCGCACCGCAGACGAGGGTCGCGAGACTCCTGCGTCCCAAGCCACTCCTGGAGATAGGTGTCATGCCGTCCGTCCTCAGATCCCAATTGCCTGACGCACGCCATTCGGAGCGGTCGCCGGGGTGGATTGGTCGAATCCCAAACGTTCTTACGGCGGGTTTCGCGGCTCGTTTCATCGTCGGGCCGGTTTCTTTCACGGCGCTCTCAGAGACCCCTCATCACTCTTTGGCAACCGACCCGCGTTTTGACTGCCGTGATCCGTAACCCATCCGGAGGCGCTCGCGCTGCGAACATGTAGGTGCAGGGACAGGCCGCGCGCGGCCGGAGAGGGGGGAACGAGTGGAGGCGGACGAACTTCTGGTGCTCGTGGCCGGAGGCGACCAGAAGGCATTCGAGGAGCTGTACGGGCAGGTGTCCGGGCCCGTGTTCGGACTCGTACGCCGCGTGGTGCGGGACGCGGCCCAGTCGGAGGAGGTGTCCCAGGAGGTGCTGCTCGAACTCTGGCGCTCCGCCGCCCGGTTCGACCCCGGCCGGGGCAGCGCCCTGTCCTGGATCCTCACCCTCGCGCACCGGCGGGCCGTCGACCGGGTACGCAGCGCCCGCGCGGCCACCGAACGCGAGCAGCGCGAGGGGCAGCGCGCCCATCATCCCGCCTTCGACCAGGTCGCCGAGGAGGTGGAGGCCGGGCTCGAACGCGAGTGGGTACGCCGCTGCCTGGAGCGGCTCACCACCCTGCAACGGCAGTCCGTCACCCTCGCCTACTACGACGGCTACACCTACCGCGAAGTCGCCGAACGCCTCTCCCTGCCGCTCGGCACGGTCAAGACACGCATGCGCGACGGTCTGACACGGTTGCGCCACTGCCTGGGAGGTGCGGCATGAGCGCGCGTCGGACACCGCGCCGTGCGGACGGCGTGCCGGGCCGTCAGGCCCCCGCACCCACCTTCGAGTTCGCCCGCCAGGGCCGTGTTCCACACCCGAGGCGCCTTCCCCCCGGCTCCCGACACCCCCGTATCCGCGCCCTGGAACTGCCCAGCCGCGCCCCGCACCCCCAGGGAGGCGTCGTATGAGCGTCCTCGACCGTCTGCTGCGCCGCGATCTGCACTCGCTCGCCGCTCCCTACGCTCTCGACGCGCTGGAACCCGACGAACGCCGCCGCTTCGAGCGCCATCTGCGGGGCTGCCCCCGGTGCGAGGCCGAGGTGCGGGAGCTGGGCGAGGACGCGGTGCGGCTCGCCTGGTCCACCGCGGCACCCGCCCCGGCCGCCCTGCGCGAACGGGTCCTGACCGCCGTACGCACGACTCCTCAAGAGGCGCCAGACCCGTCGCACCCCGCCCACCCGTCGCAGGCGTTGCCGAACGGCGTGCCCCGTGGGCGCGCGGCGCACGGGCCCGCGCGCGGCCGGACCCCGCGCTTCCGGTCGCTGCTCGCCCCGCTCTCCACCGCCACCGCCGCCGCGGCGCTCGTCGTGGCGTCCCTCTTCGCCGTCCAGGCGACACAGACCCAGGACAAGCTGGACCAGGAGCGGGCCCAGGCACGTGAGATCGCCCACGTTCTGGCGGCCCCCGACGCCCGGGCGACGAGTGACAGGGATTCACAGGGCCGCGGAATCGGAGTGGTTGCCTCCGCATCGGAGCGGCGCGCCGTCGTGACCCTGAGCGGACTCGGTACTCCGTCGGGGGGGCGCGTGCACCAGTTGTGGCTCATGCGCCCCAACGTGCAACCGCGCTCCCTCGGGCTCTTCGAGGGCGACACGCCCTTGATAGCCGACGGACTGAATACGAACGCCACGTCACTCGCTGTCACCGTCGAGCCGCAGGGGGGCTCGGCGCAGCCCACCACCACGCCCGTTGTGCAACTCGCCCTGAAATCGGTTGGATTCGGAGAGTGACCGTCAACACCCGTACGGGGAAGGTGAATCCTGCTCCCGCGATACACGAGTGCCATGAGGGAGCGATAGGGTTAGCCTGCCCGGGCCGGGTGGACTCGTACGGGTGGGGAGAGACATGGAACAGATAACAGTGCGCAGCAGGGCACGTGTCCCTGCGATCACCTGCGGGAGCAGCGCGACCAGTTCGCGCCTCGACCGCCATCTGGCGGTGCTGGGCGGCCCTGCCGTCCCGCAGCGCGAGACGGCCGAGGCGACTTCGCTGATGCGTGAGCTCACCGCGCGTGACTCCGCGCACGACAGCAGTGGGAGGGGCGCGCGCGTACGGCGGGTCTCGCTCTTCGCCCCTCTGAAGCGGCTGCGTCGTTCGCTGTTCGGCGGCCACTAGTACGGTCGCGCGGTACTCGAACCCGCGCTCAGGCGACCACACCGCCCCGGCGTAAGCGCTGCGTTCTCGCCGCCCGTCGTCCCCACGGCACGCAGCGCCGCCCCGGTGTGCTCCCCGAGCGCGGGTGCACCCCCGTTCGTCTTTTTGTGCGCCTCGTTCCCACCCGGCGGCGCGCGGAGGCTCCCCTCTCTCCCTCCTCCCGGCCCTCGCCGTCGTCAACCCCGGGTGCCCGAGCCCCCGTTGGGATTCATCGCTCCCCGGTCGCGTATCGGCGCACGGCGAGCGGCACGAACACCGCGAGGATGACGGCGCACCAGGTCAGCGCCCCGGCCACCGGGTGTGTCACCGGCCAGGCCCCCTCGCCCGGCACCGGTGCGTTTCCGAAGAGATCCCGCAGTGCCGTGGTCACCGCGCTGATCGGATTCCACTCGGCCACCGTGCGCAGCCAGCCGGGCAGGTTGTCGGTGGGGATGTACGCGTTCGACAGCAGCGGCAGGATGAACGTCGCACCGCCCAGTTGCCCGGCCGCCTCCTCACTCTGTGAGGCGAGCCCCAGCACGATGCCGATCCATGTCGTCGCGAACCGGAAGAGCAGCAGGAGACCGACGCCGGCCACCGCCCGGAGTGCCGACCCCTCGATCCGCCAGCCCACGGCCAGCCCGACCAGCATCAGCGGCACCGTGCCCACGGCGGTGACCGCGAGGTCCGCGAGCGCCTGTCCGAGCGGCACGGCGGCCCGGCTCATCGGCAGGGTACGGAAGCGGTCCATCACGCCCCGGTGCGAGTCCTGGGCGGACTGGAACATGCCGGTCATGATCCCATTGGCGGCGGTCGCCACCAGTAGTCCCGGCAGCAGGAAGGCGCGGTACTCCTGTCCGGGTGTCGCGAGGGCGCTGCCGAAGACATAGCCGAAGAACAGCAGCATCGTGATCGGCATGCTCTGGGTGAGGATCAGCAGTCCGGGATTGTGCCGGATCCGCCGCAGGTGCCGCCCCAGCATCGCGGTCCCGTCGTACGCCAACGTGCTCATGTCGCAAGCTCCTTGCGGTCGGTGCGGTCGGTGCGGTCTCCGGTGAGGCGCAGGAAGACGTCGTCGAGCGTCGGCGGGCGCAGGCTGGCGTCGAGCAGTGGCACCCCCGCGGCGTCGAGTTCACGGACGAACCGGGGCAGGGTCAGGGTCGGATCGGTGGTCACCGCCCCGACCGCGTGCCGCTCCGGGGCGAACGTCGGTTCGGAGCCGGTGAGCCGGTCGAGGACGGCCGCCGCGCCGGGCATCGCGTCGGCGTGGGCGACGACGACCTCCGCGTACGAGCCGATGAGCGCCTTGAGTTCGGCGGGCGATCCGGTGTGTGCGACCCGGCCGTGGTCCACGAGTGCGATGTCGTCGGCGAGCCGGTCGGCCTCCTCCAGGTACTGCGTGGTCAGCACTACCGTCGTGCCCTCGTCCCGCAGGGCGCGCACGGCCTCCCAGATCTGGTTGCGGCTGGCCGGGTCGAGCCCGGTGGTGGGTTCGTCGAGGAAGAGCACCTCGGGGCGGCGGATCAGGCTCGCCGCGAGGTCGAGGCGGCGCCGCATACCGCCCGAGTAGGTGGACGCGGGCCGGTCGGCGGCCTCGGCGAGCCCGAAGCGTTCGAGGAGTTCACCGGCGCGCGTGGGAGCGTCCCGCATCCGGTGCAGCCGCGCGAACAGCCGCAGGTTCTCCCGGCCGGTGAGGTCGCCGTCGACGGAGGCGTACTGCCCGGTGACCCCGATGGCGCCGCGCACCGCGGCCGCCTCCCGTATGAGGTCGTGCCCGGCGACCCGCGCCGACCCCGCGTCGGACCGCAGCAGCGTGGTGAGCAGGCGCACCGCCGTGGTCTTGCCCGCGCCGTTCGGTCCGAGCACCCCGCAGACGGTGCCCTCGGCCACCGCGAGATCGAGCCCGCGCACCGCGTGGACGACCTCCCCCTTGGTTTTGAAGCGCTTCTCCAGACCTTCACTAAGTACGGCGTACGTAGTTGTCATGGGGCGACCATAGCGCACTACGTACGCTGTACGTAACTAGGATGGTGACGAGGTGATCGACGACATGACAGGGCGCAGTGCCGTACCCGAAGTGATCTGGGCCCGCCCCGAGCGCGCGGGCCGTGGTCCGCGGGCGGCGTACAGCCGGGCGGACATCGCGGCCGCCGCGGTGCGGATCGCGGACGCGGACGGGCTCGAAGCGGTCTCGATGCGGCATGTGGCCACCGAGCTGGGCTGCGGCACGATGTCGCTGTACAACTACGTCCCGCGCAAGGAGGACCTGTACGAGCTGATGGTTGACGCCATCAGCGGTGAGCACGACTCCTGGGAGCCGACGGGCGACTGGCGCGCCGACATGCTCCGCGTCGCCCATCAGACCCGTGCCCTCATGCACCGCCACCCGTGGCTGCCGCGCCTGATGTCCCCGGTCTACGGCTTCAGCCCCAACGCCCTGCGCTACCTGGAGCACTGTCTCGTCTGCCTCGACCCGCTGGACGCGTCGTACGGCACGAAGATGGAGCTGATCGCGATGCTCAACGGCGTGGTGACGACGTACGTCGGCAACGAACTGGCCACCGCCGAACGCACCCGCTCCCTGCCCTGGTCCGAGGAGCAGGAGCAGGCGATGCGGATCGCCTACCTCGGCAGCCGGATCGCGACCGGCGCGTATCCGCGGATGGCGGCCGCCTTCACCCGGGATGCGGGCCCGATCGACCTGGAGGCGGTGTTCGAGCGGGCCCTGGGGCGGGTGCTGGACGCGTTCGAGCCAAAGGGTTAGGCCTACGCGGCTGTCGGACCTGCGGGTTCAGATGAGCGCGAACTGTCCCTCGGGGCCCTCTTCGTGGTGATCGAGGACGGACGCGGGCCGGTGCGCCGCCTCCGGTACCGGCAGCACGCCCGCCTTGCGCAGCTCGGTCCGCGTGATCGGCGAGTCGATCGTCAACTCGGCCAGCTGGGGGCGGAGTTCCGCGAGCAGTGTCAGCACCGTGATGAGTTCCAGGAGCTCGGACGTCCACGCCTGCGGCCAGCCGGCGGGCCGGATCGCCTCCAGGGTGCCCGGCCCGGCCGGTTCCGCCGGCTCGGTCCTGGCCGCGAACCACTGCTCCAGGACCCGCACTCCGCCCACCTCGAAGTCCCAGGCCTCCGGCGGCACGGGCGAGATACGGCCTTCGTCGAGGAGGAGGGCCTCCTCGTCGCGGTCGTAGCGCACGTCGAGAGGGCGCGACGGGAGCGGGGCGCGGACATAGGGGCGGCGGCCACCGGGGAGCTTGGGGCGCTCGCCGTCGCGGCGCATCAGCCACAGCATCCGGCGCCCCAACGCGACGCCGTTCGCCCACGCCTGCGGATCGGCGGTGAGCGGGACGGCACACCCGTCCCGGCCCGACCGCGCGACCGCGACCGTCCAGGCGAGGACGTCGTCGGGTTCGGGGGAGTGGCCGAGGCGGGCTCCGAGGTGCTCCAACAGGCCGGGCGCCAGATTCGGTTCGAGGCCGCCGGGGCGCCGGTGGAGGGGGCGGACACGGCCGCCGCGACCGGCGCTCAGCGGCAGCACGGACGCGACCAGCAGCACCGGCCCCGACGTGTCCGGCACCACCGTCTGCTCCACCACGAACACCTGCCGCTCGTCGGCCACCCGCCACAACTCCGGGCGCGCCGCGTCGATCAGCCGGTGGTCCGGGATCAGCCACTGCTCGTCGAACGGGCCGTGCAGGACGCGTACCGGCTCCGGACAGGGCCCCGACTCCCGCTCCAGCCGGGCCGTCCCACTGGACTGCCCGGGCAGCTGCCCGACGGCCGAGTGCGTGGTGCGCGAGCGCGTCGGGCCGAACAACGCCTCGCGGCCCTGCCCCTCGGCCTTCATCAGTGCGTCCCAGCGCGCCTTCAGGGACGCCGCGTCGGGCGCCGTCGGCCACCCCCGGCCCAGCCTCGGCGGTGCGACGGACCACGGCATGAGGTCCGCGAGCAGCGGAGCGTCGGCGTGCGTCACGCCCGGCATCGTACGACGTGGGCGTCGCGCGCCGGTCTCGTACGCCATCGTCAGTGGGCGTCGAGGGTGACCGTGAAGGAGAAGCGGTCACCGCGGTAGTGGATGCGGGCCACGTCCAGGGCGCGGCCGTCCTCGCCGTGCACGATGCCCGTGTAGTGCAGGATCGGGCTGAGCAGCGGCACCTGGAGCAGCCGGGCCGTCTCCGGATCCGCGAGCCGCGCCTCCACCGTGTCGGTGATCCGGCTGATGCGTACGCCCACCACGTCCCGCAGCACCTTGGTCATGGGCCAGCGCACCAGGTCCTGCGGGTCGATCAGCGCGGCCAGTTCGGGACGGACGTAGTTGCGCGCGTGGTTCGTCGGCTCACCGGTCTTCTCGTCACCGCGCAGGCGGTGGTACGTCCCCACCTCGGCCAGATCCGGGAAGTGCTCGGCGAGTTCGGCCGGCACCGGCACGCTCCCGTGGTCCAGCAGCTCGGTCGTCATGCCCGACTGCTGCGCGACGATCGTGTCCACCGAGCCCAGCAGCCGCACCGGAGCGCCCCGTTGCGCGCTCGGCTCGATGAACGTGCCCCGCCGCCGGTGGCGGGTGATCAGCCCCTCGTCCTCCAGCTCCTTGAGCGCCTGCCGCATGGTGAGCACACTCACCCCGTAGTGGCCCGCCAACCGCTTCTCGGTGGGCAGGCGCAGCGGGTCCTGGGGCGAGCGCCCGAGTATCGAGGCGCGCAGGGACTGCGACACCTGGTACCAGAGCGGGAGTTTGCGGTTCAGGACGATCGAGTCCGGGGCGAAGGAGGTCACGAGGGATATCCGTACCGGTCGCCGACGCTCAGTGCAACGGGCCGAAGTGCCGCTGGAGGCCCTGCCACACGTCGTCGTACCCGCGCTGCAGATGCTCCGCGTGCGCCGCCTGCGCCGTGGCGGTCACCGGCCACCGGGTCTCGAACATGAACGCCAGCCCGTCGTCGATCTTCTGCGGCCGCAGCTCGGCGGCGGAGGCCCGGTCGAAGGTCTCCCGGTCCGGCCCGTGCGCCGACATCATGTTGTGCAGCGAACCGCCCCCCGGAACAAAGCCCTCCGCCTTCGCGTCGTACGCCCCCTCGATGAGCCCCATGTACTCGCTCATCACGTTCCGGTGGAAGTACGGCGGCCGGAAGGTGTCCTCGCCCACCAGCCAGCGCGGCGCGAACACCACGAAGTCGACCCCGGCGAGGCCCGGGGTGTCGCTCGGCGAGGTCAGCACCGTGAAGATCGACGGATCCGGGTGGTCGTAGCTGATCGTGCCGATCACATTGAAGCGGCGCAGGTCGTAGACGTACGGCACATGGTTGCCGTGCCAGGCGACGACATCCAGCGGCGAGTGGTCGTAACTCGCCGTCCAGAGGTTGCCGCAGAACTTGTTGACCACCTCCACCGGGCCCTCGACATCCTCGTACGCGGCGACGGGGGCGAGGAAGTCCCGCGCGTTGGCCAGTCCGTTGGCGCCGATCGGGCCGAGGTCGGGCAGTTGGAAGGGTGCCCCGTAGTTCTCGCACACATAGCCGCGGGCCGACGGGCTCTGCCCGCCGCCGGGCTCGGCGTCCAGCAGCTCCACCCGGAAGCGGACCCCACGGGGAATCAGCGCCACCCGGCCCGGCTCCACGTGCAGCAGCCCGAATTCGGTCCGCAGCAGCAGCCCGCCGCGCTCCGGCACGATCAGCAGCTCCCCGTCGGCGTCGCTGAAGACGCGGTCCATCGAGGAGTCCGCGTGATACAGGTGCACGGCCATACCGGTGCGCTGGGCCGCGTCGCCGTTGCCACCCAGCGTCCACAGGCCCGCGAGGAAGTCGGTGCCCCGCGCCGGCTCCGGCAGGGGGTTCCAGCGCAGCCGGTTCGGGTCGGGCTCGGTCTCCGTGAAGGGCGCCGAGCGCAGCGCCCCGTTGTCCGTGCGTGTGAACGCGGGGTGCGCGGCCGACGGACGGATCCGGTACAGCCACGAACGCCGGTTGTGCGCCCTCGGCTCCGTGAACGCCGAACCGCTCAGCTGCTCCGCGTACAGCCCGAGGGGGGCGCGCTGGGGCGCGTTGCGGCCGTGCGGCAGCGCCCCGGGGAGCGCCTCCGAGCTGTGTTCGTTGCCGAATCCGGTGAGGTAGGTCAGCCCCTCGGCCGTCTTCCTCGCGTCCCCGCTCATGATCGCTCCCTTGCGCCTGATTCCTATGCTTCACCGTAGGATTCAGTCTTTTCGCGCGCAAGAGGTACGCCGAGGGGCGTGGCCGGCGAACGCGCGGCGCCGGAACCTCCGTGCGGAGTACACCCCAGGGCTGGCGGCACGGCCCAAGAACCCGACTCCAGGGGGATTCGCCTGTCAGAGCGTTGTTCTAATCTCCCCGGCATGTCGTGGAAGCGTGGACTGCTCGCCGCGCTCGCGCTCTGCGCTCTGCTCGGCGGATCGGCGGGCTGCGGCACCGGTGCCGCACACGAGCGGAGGGACGCGGTGGCGCCCTCGCCCGTGGGCAAAATCCTGGACGAGACGGACAAAGAAGGACGGCACTACCGTGAGGTCGACAAGAAGAGCGCACCCGAGGTCGCCATCGAGGTCCAACCGGCCTCCGGCGACGGCTGGGACGTCCGCCTGACCGTCCACCGCTTCCGCTTCTCGCCCGCCGCCGCCAAGGCGGAGGCCGTGGCCGGCCGCGGCGTCGCGCTGCTGTCCCTGGACGGCCGGAACCTCGCCACCCTGCGCACCGCCGCGTACCACCTCACCGGCGACCTGGTCCCACGCGGCACCCACCACGTCACCGCGCGCCTCTACGCCGACGACCACACGGCGTGGGCCGTCCACGGCAAGGCCGTCGAGAGCACGGCGGACATCACCGCCTCCGGAACCGCCGCGTCGACCCAGCCCTCGACACCTGCCTCGCCGCCCCCGTCGACCCCGTCGGCCCCCGCGTCCACGCCGGCATCGACGGCGAGCGGGAACGGCGTCGCGGGCCGTACCGACACGGGAGGTTCACCGGATCCCGGCGGAAAGGCATCATGAAGCCTGTGCCCCAAGCGACCTCGCTGCGCCGCGCGCCCGTTCAGCGGCGCAGCGCCGAACGACTGACCAGGATCCTCGACGCCTGTGCCGACCTCCTCGACGAGGTCGGCTACGACGCCCTGAGCACCCGGGCCGTGGCCCAGCGCGCGGGCGTCCCCATCGGCTCCGTCTACCGCTTCTTCGGCAACAAGCGCGCCATGGCCGACGCGCTCGCCCAGCGCAACCTCGAGCGCTACACCGAACGCGTCACCGAACGCCTGCGGGCGACAGACGCGCAGGGCTGGCGCGCCGCCATGGACGCCGTACTCGACGAGTACCTCGCCATGAAGCGCACCGCCCCCGGCTTCTCCCTCGTCGACTTCGGCAACCAGATACCCGTCGGCACCCGCGACGCCGAGCCCAACACCCGCGTCGCCGACCGCCTCACCGACCTCCTCTCCGACTACCTCGACCGCACCCCCGACGAGGACCTCCGGCGCACCTTCCTGGTCGCCGTGGAGGCCGCCGACAGCCTGGTCCACCTGGCCTTCCGCATCGCCCCGGAGGGGGACGAGCGGATCATCGAGGAGACACGGGAGCTGCTGCGCGCGTATCTGGCCAGAGTTCTGGACTGAACCGCACCACCGCATCTACCGCTCCACCGCATCCACCGCTCACCGCATCCACCGCTCTGTCGCTGAAGCGCGCGGGCCGGAGGGGGAGATGAGGTGCGCGATTTTCCGACCTCACCCCCTTCAAGCCCTCCCTCTCATCCGTACCGGTCGGTATGCTCGGCCCGGTCCGTGTGTCACCGCTGCCACCGTCCTCCGGGAGGACCCGTGTCCCGCACCTCAGGCGCCACCCCCGACTCCCGCACCGCCCTGCGCGTCTGCCCCCTCTGCGAGGCCACCTGCGGGCTGACCCTCACCATCGAGGGCACCCGGGTCACCGGCGCCCGCGGCGACCGCGACGACGTCTTCAGCAAGGGGTTCATCTGCCCCAAGGGCGCCTCCTTCGGCGCGGCCGACGGCGACCCCGACCGGCTGCGCACCCCCCTCGTCCGCACGGACGGCGAACTGCGCGAGGCCACCTGGCAGGAGGCCTTCGACGCGATCGCGGCGGGCCTCGGCCCGGTCGTCGAGCAGTACGGCCCGCACGCCCTCGGCCTCGTCCTCGGCAACCCGAACGTGCACACCATGGCCGGCGCCCTCTACCCGCCCGTCCTGCTCACCGCGCTCCGCACGCACAGCGTCTTCACCGCCTCCACGCTCGACCAGATGCCCAAACACGTCTCGAGCGGCCTCCTCTACGGCGACGCCAACGCGATCCCGGTCCCGGACCTCGACCACACCGACCACCTCCTCCTCATCGGCGCCAACCCCCTGGAATCCAACGGGAGCCTGTGCACCGCCCCCGACTTCCCCGGCAAGCTCAAGGCACTGCGCGCCCGCGGCGGCACCCTGACGGTCATCGACCCGCGCACCACCCGTACCGCCAAACTCGCCGACCGCCACGTGACCATCCGCCCCGGCACCGACGCCCTGCTGCTCGCCGCGATGACATACGTCCTCTTCGAGGAGAAACTCGTCGACCTGCGAGACCTCGCCCCGCACGTCCAGGACGTCGAAGAACTCTCCACCGCCGTACGGGACTTCACCCCCGAGGCCGCGAGCGAGGCCTGCGACGTGGACGCCGACACCATCCGGGCGCTCGCCCGCGAACTCGCCGCCGCCCCCACCGCCGCCGTCTACGGCCGCATCGGCAGCTGCACCGTCCCGCACGGCACCCTCGCCAGCTGGCTCGTCGACATCCTCAACATCCTCACCGGCAACCTCGACCGCCCCGGCGGCGCCCTCTTCCCGCAGGCCGCCACCGACAAGATGCCCCGCCCCGCCGGACCCGGCCGCGGCTTCGCGCTCGGCCGCTGGCACAGCCGGGTGAGCCGCCACCCCGAGGCCAAGGGCGAACTCCCGCTCGCCGCGCTCGCCGAGGAGATCGACACCGCCACACCCGAGGGCAGCCCCGTCCGCGCCCTCATCGCCATCGCCGCCAACCCCGTACTGTCCGCACCCGACGGCAACCGCCTCGACAAGGCCCTCGGCTCCCTCGACTTCATGGTCAGCGTCGACCCGTACCTGAACGAGACCGCACGCCACGCCGACGTCGTGCTGCCGCCGCCCCCGCCCTCGCAGAGCGCCCACCACGACTTCGCCTTCAACACCCTCGCCGTACGCAACCAGGTCCGCTACAACCGCCCCGCCGTCCCCCTCGAACCGGGCCGCATGGCCGAGACCGAGATCCTCGCCCGGCTGGTGCTCGCCGCGACCGGCATGCACGGCGCCGACCCGTCCGCCGTGGACGCCATGGTCATCGACTCCACCCTCGGCAAGGCCGTCCGGGACCCGCACGGCCCCGTCCACGAACGCGACCCGAAAGAACTCGCCGCGCGGCTCACCGGCGAGAGCGGACCCGAACGCAGGCTCGACATGATGCTGCGCCTCGGCCCGTACGGCGAGGGCTTCGGCGCCCGGCCCGACGGCCTGAGCCTGGAGAAACTGCTCGCCCACCCGCACGGCATCGACCTCGGACCGCTGCGCTCACGTCTGCCGCAGCCTCTGAAGACGCGCAGCGGGAAGATCGAGCTGCTGCCGGCACCGATTGTCGACGATCTTCCCCGGCTGCGTGCCGCTCTGCGTGAGCGTCCGGCGGCGATCGTCCTCGTCGGCCGCCGCCATCTGCGCTCCAACAACAGCTGGATGCACAACGTCCCCGCCCTCACCGGCGGCACCAACCGCTGCACCCTGCACATCCATCCCGAGGACGCGGCACGCCTCGGCCTCGCCGACGGGGCGGCCGTGCGGGTCAAGGGCGCCGGGGGAGAGGTGGTGGCCCCGGCCGAGGTCACGGACGCCGTACGACGTGGGGTGGTGAGCCTGCCGCACGGCTGGGGGCACGACCGCCCCGGCACCCGGATGAGCCACGCGGCCCTGGACCCGGGCGTCAACGTCAACCAGCTCCTCGACGGCTCGCTCCTCGACCCGCTGTCGGGTACGGCGGTGCTCAACGGGGTGCCCGTGGAGCTGGCGGCATGCCCGTAGCGGCCCCCGCTCACCGAGACAAGCCTGTGACCTGGAGTTTTGCGCTTATTGCTCGCGTGTCAACATCTTGTTAACGCAATCTTGCGCGACCTAACGTCAACGCACCGCCGGCCCTGGTGGGAGTTCAAGGGCGAACGTTAGGTAATCCAACTCATGCTGACCATCCTCGGCTTCACCATGATCGCGACCTTCCTGGTCCTGATCATGCTGAAGAAGATGTCGCCGATCGCGGCGCTCGTGCTGATCCCGGCACTCTTCTGTGTCTTCGTCGGAAAGGGCGCCAAGCTCGGTGACTACGTCATCGACGGCGTCACCAGCCTCGCCCCCACGGCGGCGATGCTGATGTTCGCGATCGTCTACTTCGGTGTGATGATCGACGTCGGTCTCTTCGACCCGATCGTCCGGGGGATCCTCAGGTTCTGCAAGGCCGACCCGCTGCGGATCGTGGTCGGCACGGCGATCCTCGCCGCGATCGTCTCCCTCGACGGCGACGGCTCGACCACCTTCATGATCACGGTCTCGGCGATGTACCCGCTGTACAAGCGCCTCAAGATGAGCCTGGTCGTGATGACGGGCGTCGCCGCCATGGCCAACGGCGTGATGAACACGCTCCCCTGGGGCGGCCCCACGGCCCGCGCCGCGACCGCGCTGAAGCTCGACGCCAGCGACATCTTCGTCCCGATGATCCCGGCCCTCGCCGTCGGCCTGCTCGGCGTCCTCGCCCTCTCGTACGTCCTCGGACGCCGCGAGCGGGGGCGGCTCGGCGTGCTGACGCTGGACGAGGTCCTGGAGTCGGAGACCGAGACGGTGCTCGTCGGCGCGGGTGCGGGCGCCTCCGGCGACGGCGACGGCGCCGTCACGAAGAAGGCGGCACGTGCGGGTGGTTCGGGCTCCGGCTCGGGCGTCGACGCCGATC
This sequence comes from Streptomyces sp. NPDC058086, assembly GCF_042885015.1. Lineage (NCBI taxonomy): Bacteria > Bacillati > Actinomycetota > Actinomycetes > Kitasatosporales > Streptomycetaceae > Streptomyces > Streptomyces sp. NPDC058086. The sequence goes on from NZ_JBHVST010000002.1 coordinate 45,576, forward strand.
TGCCCGAAGCGGACGACGACTTCCAGGGTCTCGACCCCCACCGCGCCACCCTGCGCCCCAAGCTCTACTGGTTCAACGCGCTCCTCACGGTCACCCTGCTCACCGCCATGATCATGGAGTGGCTGCCGATCCCGGTCCTCTTCCTGCTCGGCGCCGCGCTCGCACTCACCGTCAACTTCCCCCACATGCCCGACCAGAAGGCCCGCCTCGGCGCCCACGCCGAGAACGTCCTCAACGTCTCCGGCATGGTCTTCGCCGCCGCCGTCTTCACCGGCGTCCTCCAGGGCACCGGCATGGTCGCCCAGATGTCCAAGTGGCTGGTCTCCAACATCCCCGACGGCATGGGCCCGCACATGGCCCTCGTCACCGGCGTCCTGAGCATCCCGCTCACCTACTTCATGTCCAACGACGGCTTCTACTTCGGTGTCCTCCCGGTCCTCGCCGAAGCGGGCCAGGCACACGGAGTCTCGTCCCTGGAGATCGCCCGCGCCTCGCTCGTCGGCCAGCCGCTGCACATGTCCAGCCCGCTGGTGCCCGCCGTGTACGTCCTCGTCGGCATGGCGAAGGTCGAGTTCGGAGACCACACCAGGTTCGTGGTGAAGTGGGCGGCGCTGACTTCGCTGGTGGTGTTGGGGGCGGGGATTCTGTTCGGCATCATCTGACGGACGGATGGCGACTGACAGAGTCTGTCATCTGATATCTGTCATCTGAAATCCGTCATCCGTTATCTGTCAGTCGATATCGGTCAGTCGGTATCCGTCATCTGCCACCTGTTCTCTGAAATCCGTCATCTGTTATCCGTCATCGGATGGAGGGGTGTCCCCGTGAGGCCCGGTCGGAACCGCGGCTGGCTGCTGCGCCTCGTCATCGCCTTCGGCTTCGCGCAGGGGGCGGTCTCGATGGCCCGCCCCGCCGTCTCCTACCGGGCCCTTGCCCTGGGCGCCGACGAGCGCGCCATCGGTGTGATCGCCGGTGTGTACGCCCTGCTGCCCCTCTTCGCGGCCGTACCGCTGGGCCGCCGTACCGACCACGGTCGTTGTGCCCCGCTGCTGCCCGTCGGGGTCGTCCTCATCGCGGGCGGTTGCGCGCTCAGCGGTACGGCGGACTCGCTGGGGGCGATGGCTGCCTGGAGCGGGGTGATGGGCCTCGGTCACCTCTGCTTCGTCATCGGTGCCCAGTCGATCGTGGCCCGGCAGTCCGCGCCGCACGAACAGGACCGCAACTTCGGCCATTTCACCATCGGCGCCTCCCTGGGCCAACTGGTGGGGCCGATCGTCGCGGGCCTCCTGATCGGGGGCCCGGACAGGGCGGGCAGCAGCGCACAGGCGCTGCTCGTCGCGGGTGGGCTCGCCGCGGTGTCGTTCAGCTCGCTCTGGCGCGTCGAGTACCGTACGCCCGCCGAGTCCCGTACGGCTCAGGGTGACCGCGTGCCCGTGCACCGCATTCTGCGTGCCCGGGGCGTACCCGCCGGAATCCTCATCAGCCTCTCCGTGCTGTCCGCGACGGACATCCTGACCGCGTATCTGCCCGTGGTCGGTGAGCACCGGGGCATCGCGCCGTCCGTGATCGGTCTGCTGCTCAGTCTGCGCGCGGCGGCGACCATCGCCTGCCGGCTGGTCATGACGCCGATGCTGCGACTGCTGGGCCGGGCGGCGCTGCTCACCGCGACCTGTCTGGTGGCCGGTGTGCTGTGCGCGGGTCTCGCGCTGCCGGTGCCGGTGTGGGCGCTGGCCGCGATGCTGCTGGTCCTCGGCTTCTGTCTGGGCGTCGGCCAGCCGCTGTCCATGACGACGGTCGTGCAGGCCGCCCCGGACGAGGCCCGTTCCACGGCCCTCGCCCTGCGGCTGACCGGCAACCGTCTGGGGCAGGTGGCTGCCCCGGCCGCGGCGGGGCTGGTCGCCGGGGTCGCCGGAGTGGCCGCGCCGTTCGTGATGCTGGGCGCGCTGTTGGTGCTGTCCTCGGGGATCGCGCTGCGCTCGCCGAGGAAGGCGCCCGCCGAGCGTGCCGAGCCCGTACGGTCCGGGGTGCTCCTGCGTCGCAAGAGCGACATCTGACCTTCCCGACCGGCCCGACGAGGGTGCGGCGAAGTGTCTGTCGGGCCGGTAGATGATCGTCCGTTTCCGCCGCACCGGAACAGGGACGGGAACCGCGGCGGGAACCGACACGCCGGATCCCGCCGGGTGTCTTCCCCCAGGTGGTCGCGGTCCGTTAACTTCCGTGACTCATACGTCCCTTGCGGCCCGCTCGGGGCGTCTCGACCGCGGAGCGACAGCGCCCTGTGAGCCCCCGGGGGCACCCTTCATGACACGCGCCATCTCCCTGCACCAGGTCAGCAAGTCGTATACGCGCGGTGTGCGCGTGGTGGAACGGCTGTCGCTGGACATCCGGCCGGGCGAGTTCCTCGTACTGCTCGGTCCCTCCGGCTGCGGCAAGTCGACCGTGCTGAGGATGATCGCCGGTCTGGAGGACGCCACCGAGGGCGAGGTGCGCCTCGACGGTGAGAACGCGGGCGATCTGCCGCCGTCCGAGCGGGACATGGCGATGGTCTTCCAGAACTTCGCCCTCTACCCGAGCATGACGAGCCGCGACAACATCGGCTTCCCGTTGCGCATCGAGACCCCCGGCGAGGACCCGCGTCCGCGTGTCGACGCCACCGCCCGGATGCTCGGCATCGAGGACCTCCTCGACCGTTTCCCCCACCAGCTGTCGGGCGGCGAACGTCAGCGCGTGGCAATGGGCCGTGCGATCGCCCGCCACCCCTCCGCCTTCCTGATGGACGAGCCGCTCTCCAACCTCGACGCCAAGCTCCGTAACCATCTGCGCGCCGAGATCGCCTCGCTCACCAGGGAGTTGGGCGTCACCACGGTGTACGTCACCCACGACCAGGCCGAGGCGTTGTCGCTCGGCGACCGCGTCGCCATCCTGCGCGGCGGCGTCCTCCAGCAAGTGGGCACACCCCGCACGGTCTACGCGCTGCCGGCGAACGTCTTCGTCGCCGCCTTCATCGGCACCCCGCGCATCAATCTGCTGCGCGGCCTGGTCCGGGCCCCGCTCGACGGGGCGATGACGATCAGCCTCGGCAAGCAGTATCTGCCGCTGCGCGAGCCCTGGTCGGTGGATCAGCGGTTGCTGCGGGTGCAGCAGGGCCGCGAGGTCATCGTCGGGCTGCGTTCCGAGGCCGTCCGCCTGGCCAAGCCGTCGGAGGCCCGGCCCGGCGAGGTGGCGATCAGTGGTCTCGTCGAGCACGTGGAGTTCCAGGGGCACGAGGTGCTCGTCCACTTCAACACCGGCTCGCGGCCCGCCTTCGTCCCGGACCTGGAGGCGCCGCGCCCGGTCCGCCCGGTCAGGCGCCGCCGTCGCGAGGGCTCGCTCCTCGACCGTCTCCGGGACCGCCGGGCCGGTCTGCGGGCCGGGCCGGTGGTCGACCTCGACGACCCCGCCGACGCGGGCCCGGCGCGCGACGACGAGACACCGCCGGAGGGCCGGCTCCCCGGCGACCTGGTCGTCCGCACCACCCCCGACTTCGACCTCCGGCACGGCATGCAGGTGCCCCTCCTCGTCGACCTCGCCCATCTGTTCGTCTTCGACCGGCACGGCGAACGCATCTGCCCCGCTCCGGCGCGGCTGCCGGACCTGGACGAGTGAGGTGAGCAGGGTGAGTCGCGGGAAGACGTCTGGCGCCTGAAAACTAACACCGCTAGTTTGTGGTTCGGACGACGCCGCGAGGCGGACGGCACGCCACCGCCCGGGAGGAACACGATGAAGGCACATGACGGCATGTACATCGACGGTGCTTGGCGCCCCGCCGCCGGGACGGACACGATCGAGGTCGTGAACCCGGTGGACGAACAGGTTCTCGGCCGGGTTCCGGCGGGCACGGCCGAGGACGTCGACACCGCCGTACGGGCCGCCCGTGCCGCCTTCCCGGCCTGGGCCGCGACCCCGCCCGCCGAGCGGGCCGCACGGCTCGGCGCCCTGCGTGACGTCCTCACCGCACGCAAGGACGAGATCGCCGAGACGGTCACGGCGGAACTCGGCTCCCCGCTGTCCTTCTCGCAGGCGGTCCACGCGACCGTACCGATCCTGGTCGCGGGCTCGTACGCCGGACTGGCGGCCTCCTACGCCTTCGAGGAGAAGGTCGGCAACTCGACCGTGTACCAGGAGCCGATCGGTGTGGTCGGCGCGATCACGCCCTGGAACTACCCGCTGCACCAGATCGTCGCCAAGGTCGCCCCCGCGCTCGCGGCGGGCTGCACGGTCGTCCTCAAGCCCGCCGAGGACACCCCGCTCACCGCCCAGCTCTTCGCGGAGGCGGTCGCGGAGGCGGGCGTCCCGGCCGGCGTCTTCAACCTCGTCACCGGCCTCGGCCCGGTCGCGGGCCAGGCCCTCGCCGAACACCCGGACGTGGACCTGGTCTCCTTCACGGGCTCCACGGCGGTGGGGCGGCGGATCGGAGCGACGGCCGGTGCGGCGGTCAAGCGGGTCGCCCTCGAACTCGGCGGCAAGTCCGCCAACGTCATCCTGCCGAGCGCCGACCTCGCCAAGGCCGTCAACGTCGGCGTCGCCAACGTGATGTCCAACTCCGGCCAGACGTGCAGCGCCTGGACCCGCATGCTCGTGCACGCCGCGCAGTACGAGGAGGCGGTCGAACTCGCCGCGACCGCCGCGGCGAAGTACGGGGACCGCATCGGCCCGGTCGTCAACGCCAAGCAGCAGGCGCGGGTGCGCGGTTACATCGAGAAGGGCGTTGCCGAGGGCGCCCGGCTGGTCGCGGGCGGCCCCGAATCCCCGCGCGAGCAGGGGTATTTCGTCCAGCCGACCGTCTTCGCGGACGTCACCCCCGAGATGACGATCGCGCAGGAGGAGATCTTCGGCCCGGTGCTGTCGGTGATCCCGTACGAGGACGAGGAGGACGCCGTCCGGATCGCCAACGGCACGGTGTACGGGCTCGCGGGCGCGGTGTGGGCGGGTGACGAGGCCGAGGCGGTCGCCTTCGCGCGACGGCTCGACACCGGGCAGGTCGACATCAACGGCGGCCGGTTCAACCCCAGTGCCCCGTTCGGCGGTTACAAGCAGTCGGGGGTCGGACGAGAACTGGGCGCGCACGGCCTGTCCGAGTACCTCCAGACGAAGTCCCTCCAGTTCTAGCCCGTTCCACTCCATCCCACTCCACTCCGTTCCACTCCAATCCAGTCAGTTCCAGAGTTCTGGGCCCGAGGAGCTTTTACGTGGTTCGCGCTGCCGTACTTCCCGCCGTGGGCGCTCCCCTGGAGATCGCCGAGATCGACCTCCCGGAACCCGGTCCCGGCCAGGTCCGCGTCCGGCTGGCCGCCGCCGGGGTCTGTCACTCCGACCTCTCGCTGTCCGACGGCACCATGCGGGTGCCCGTCCCCGCCGTCCTGGGCCACGAGGGTGCCGGGACCGTCGTCTCCGTCGGGGAGGGCGTGACGGGTGTCGCGCCCGGCGACGGAGTCGTCCTCAACTGGGCGCCCTCCTGCGGCAGTTGCCACGCCTGCTCGCTGGGGGAGGTGTGGCTGTGCGTCAACGCGCTGACCGGCGCGGGGGACGTGTACGCGCGGCGCGCCTCCGACGGGAGTGATCTCCATCCCGGGCTGAACGTCGCCGCGTTCGCCGAGGAGACCGTCGTGGCCGTCGGCTGCGTACTGCCCGTCCCGGACGGCGTCCCCCTCACCGACGCCGCCCTCCTCGGCTGCGCCGTCCTCACCGGGTACGGCGCCGTCCACCACTCGGCGCGGGTCCGTGCCGGAGAGACCGTCGCCGTGTTCGGGGTGGGCGGGGTGGGGCTCGCGGCGCTCCAGGCGGCGCGGATCGCGGGCGCGTCGCAGGTCATCGCGGTGGACATCTCTCCGGAGAAGGAGTCACTGGCTCGCGCGGCCGGCGCCACGCACTACGTCGTCGCCTCCGACACCACCGCCCGCGAGATCCGCTCCCTCACCGGCAAGCAGGGTGTCGACGTCGCCGTCGAGTGTGTGGGCCGTGCCGTGACCATTCGCGCGGCCTGGGACTCCACCCGCCGCGGGGGCCGTACGACGGTCGTTGGCATCGGTGGCAAGGACCAGCAGGTCACCTTCAACGCCCTGGAGATCTTCCACTGGGGCCGCACGCTGTCCGGCTGTGTGTACGGCAACTCCGACCCTGCGCGGGACCTGCCGGTGCTGGCGGAGCATGTTCGGGCGGGGCGTCTGGATCTGGGGATGCTGGTGACCGAGCGGATCGGGCTGGACGGGATCGCGGGGGCGTTCGAGAACATGGTGGCGGGGAAGGGCGGGCGAGCGCTGGTGGTGTTCTAGGGCCGATCCGCCGGACAGGCCTGCTCGTCCGCGGGTGGGTGGGGGCTGGTCGTGCGGGTTCCCGCGCCCCTGACAGCCTTGGACCGGGGGCGGGAGCGGGACACCGCGACCCCGGTCAGGCACAGTGCGCCGCCCGCCAGGGTGAGCAGCGCCGGTACCTCGTCGAGGAACAGCCAGGACATCGCGACGACGAGCGCGGGCACCGCGTAGGTGGTCGCGCCCATGCGGCTCGCGGTGGTCCGGGCCAGCGCGTACGCCCAGGTCGTGAACGCCAGCGCGGTCGGGAAGACCCCCAGGTAGAGCACGTTGAGAGTGGCGGAGGCGGGCGCGTCCGCGACGTCGTGGACCAGCTGTCCCGCGAACGGCAGGCACACCACGGCCCCGACCAGACAGCCGAACGTGGTCACCTGGAGGGCGCTCGCCCGCCCGAGCGCCGGCTTCTGCGCGACGACCCCCGCCGCGTAGCCGACGGCGGCGAGCAGACACAGGACCACCCCGAGCACCGAGGAACCGCCCTCGCCGGACATCGACAGCCCCACCGCGACCGCCCCCGCGAACGACACCGCCATGCCCGCGAGCAGCCGAGGCGGCATCGCGTCGCCGAGCAGCCGGGAGCCGAGCAGTGCGATGAGGATCGGGCCGATGTTCACGACCAGCGCCGCCGTGCCGGCGTCCACCTGCTGCTCACCCCAGTTGAGCACCACCATGTAGAAGCCGAACCAGAGCAGGCCGGATATCGCGATCCCGCGCCAGGCCGCGCGCGGCGGCCACCCCTCCCTGCGTACGAGACAGAGGGCGCCCAGCGCGACCGAGCCTGCCAGCAGCCGCCCGAGTGCCAGCGCGCCCGGCGAGTACGCCGCGCCCGCGCTGCGGATCGACACGAAGGCAGAGGCCCACAGCACGACCGTGACGGTCGCGGCGCCCGCGGCGAGCAGCTCCGCGCGACGGGCGGGCGCGGGGGAAGTGGCGTTCATCATGGTCCCGAGGCTAGGTGGGGTACGGGGGAGAGTGCTCGCGGATTTCGGACGCCGCGGTGGGGTGTGATCGCTCAGCCGAGTGCCGTCGCCTCGATGCCCAGGAGTTCCGCGAAGGCCCGCTCGCCGTCCGGCGTGACCTTGACCGCGCGCTCCGAGCCGATACGTACGCACCAGTGGGCGTCCAGGGCGTGGCGGCACAGGGCCGCGCCGGCGGTACCCGCGAGGTGGGGGCGGCGTTCGGTCCAGTCGAGGCAGGCGCGGGTGAGGGGGCGGCGGCCGGTGCGGTTCAGGTCGATGCCTGCCTCGTCGAACCATCGCAGGCCCGCGTCCGTAAGCGCGAACCCGGTGTCCTGACGGAGCAGGCCGCGGTGGGTGAGGGCGTCGGTGAGGGTGATGCCGAGGCGGCCCGCGAGGTGGTCGTAACACGTGCGGGCGCGGGCCATCGCGGAGCCCGTGCCGGCTTCCCGCAGGGTGCGGGGGCGTCGGGTGGCGTCGGGTACGACCTGGGCGGCGAGGTCCTCGACGAGTTGGGCGACGTGGGGGTCCGCGAGTCGTAGGTAGCGGTGTCGGCCCTGTCGTTCCTCGGCGAGCAGGCCGCCGGCGACGAGCTTGCCCAGGTGTTCGCTGGCCGTCGAGGGGGCGACGTGGGCGTGCCTGGCCAGTTCCCCCGCGGTCCAGGCGCGGCCGTCGAGCAGCGTGAGCAGGAAGGTGGCGCGGGTCTCGTCCGCGAACATCGCGGCCAGCGCGGCGAGTCCCGGTGCGACCGGATCCGTCGACCTCGTCATGCCGCCCATCATCCGCCCCGTACAGTTCGGCCCCCGCCGAACGGTCTCCGGGCCGCGGGGGTTCTTCGGCCGCGGGTGAGTGGGGGCTGACCGCGCAGTTCCCCGCGCCCCCAAGACGGGGCTTCGCCCCGCATCCCCCGCCCGCTCGACGCTCTTCGGGTGCCGGGCGGTGGGGGCTGGGCGCGCAGTTCCCTGCGCCCCTAAAAGCCTCCGGCCCGTCCGGCGTTCGATGACGAGGCCCATCGGGCGATGGGGCGCCGGGGCGCAGCCCCGTGCCCCAGGGGCGCGGGGAACTGCGCGCCAAGCCCCCACCCACCCGCAGCCAACAAACCCACCCGGGGGTCGGCGGGGGCGGGATCAAACCGCCTCCGCGCCGTCGGCCGTCACCCTCCCGAACTGCTCCGTCAACCCGTCCAGCAACGCCCCGAGCCCCACTTCGAAGGCCCGCTCGTCCACCTTCTCCTGCTGCTCGGCGAGCAGGTGGGCCTGCCCGAGGTGGGGATAGTCGGCGGGGTCGTACGCACTCTCGTCGTCGACGAAACCGCCGGCGAAGGAGCCGAGGGCGGAGCCCATGATGAAGTAGCGCATCAGGGCGCCGATCGACGTGGCCTGGGCCGGTGGCCAGCCGGCGTCGACCATCGCGCCGAAGACGGCGTCCGCGAGGCGCAGCCCGGCGGGTCGGCGCCCGGGACCGCGGGCGAGGACCGGGACGATGTTCGGGTGGTCGCGCAGCGCCGCACGGTAGGACACGGCCCAGTCGTGCAGGGCGGTACGCCACTCCCGCCCGTCCTCGAACATCGACAGGTCGACCTGCGCGCTCACGGAGTCCGCGACCGCTTCCAGGATCTGGTCCTTGGTGCGGAAGTGGTTGTAGAGGGAGGGCCCGCTCACGCCCAGTTCGGCGGCGAGCCGCCGCGTGGAGACGGCGGCCAGCCCCTCCGCGTCCACCAGCGCCCGTGCCGTGTCGACGATCCGGTCGGTGCTCAGGAGGGGCTTGCGCGGTCGGGCCATGGCGCACATAGTAGGGCTGCGGACTTAAACTAGCAGTGCTAATTTAGCTTTTCGAATGTACGGCTTTCAAGTGGGGTGACCGTCATGAACCTGGAGCTCAGCGAGGAGCAGACCGCCGTCCGGCAACTCGCCAAGGACTTCGTGGACCGCGAGATCGCCCCTCATGTCGTCGAGTGGGACCGCGCGGAGGAGGTCGACCGCTCGCTCGTGAAGAAGCTCGGCGAGGTCGGCTTCCTCGGGCTCACCGTCGACGAGGAGTACGGCGGCAGCGGCGGCGACCACCTCGCCTACTGCCTCGTGACGGAGGAACTGGGCCGCGGTGACTCCTCCGTGCGCGGCATCGTCTCCGTCTCGCTCGGTCTCGTGGCCAAGACGATCGCGTACTGGGGGAGTGAGGAGCAGAAGCGGCAGTGGCTGCCGGGGCTGACCTCCGGCGCGTACGTGGGCTGCTTCGGTCTCACCGAGCCCGGCACCGGCTCGGACGCGGGCAACCTGACGACGAAGGCCGTACGCGACGGCGACGACCACGTCATCAACGGCACCAAGATGTTCATCACCAACGGGACCTGGGCCGACGTCGTCCTGCTCTTCGCCCGCTCCACCGACGCGCCCGGCCACAGGGGCGTCTCCGCCTTCCTCGTGCCGACCGACACCCCCGGCCTGACCCGCCGCACCATCCACGGCAAGCTCGGCCTGCGCGGCCAGGCCACCGCCGAACTCGTCCTGGAGGACGTACGCGTACCCGCGAGTGCCATGCTCGCGCCCGAGGGCAAGGGGTTCTCCGTGGCCATGTCGGCCCTGGCCAAGGGGCGGATGTCGGTCGCCGCCGGGTGCGTCGGCATCGCCCAGGCGGCCCTGGACGTCGCCGTGCGGTACGCGACCGAGCGGGAGCAGTTCGGGAAGACCATCGCGCACCACCAGCTCGTCCAGGAACTGATCAGCGACATCGCCGTCGACGTGGACGCGGCACGGCTGCTGACCTGGCGGGTCGCCGATCTCGTCGACCGCGGACTGCCCTTCGCCACGGAGTCGTCGAAGGCCAAGCTCTTCGCCTCCGAGGCCGCCGTGCGCGCCGCGAACAACGCCCTCCAGGTCTTCGGCGGCTACGGCTACATCGATGAGTACCCGGCGGGCAAGCTGCTGCGCGACGCCCGAGTGATGACCCTCTACGAAGGCACCAGCCAGATACAGAAACTGGTCATCGGGCGTGCGCTGACGGGGGTTTCCGCCTTCTGAGTACGCCCGCACGCGGTACTGAGTACGTGGGCGGATGCGGCGGCGGCCGCGTCCGCCGACCCTTGTCCCCATGAGTGAGACACCCGTCAAGCATCTGAACACGGCGGCCTTCTACGGCCAGGCCGTGGCCTCCTTCTCCGTCGCCATGGTGGCGACCGCCGTCGGCATCTACAAGCTGCACGCCGACGCCTGGGTGCGTGCCTTTCTGGCCATCGCCGTCCTCTATCTGGTGACGTCGTCCTTCACGCTGGCCAAGGTGATCCGTGACCGTCAGGACGCGGGCGCCGACCGGGCGCGCTAAGCGCCCGCTCACCTTCGGCGGTATGGTGTACCTCCTGTCAGCGAGAGGGGCGAACCAGCGATGAGTACGGCGGAGGAGACGGCCGGCGGCGAGATGCAGCCGTGGGCCGAGGTCACCCCGGACGCGGCCCGGCGGCTGCTCGTCGCCGCCGTGGAGGCCTTCGCCGAGCGCGGATACCACGCGACGACGACCCGGGACATCGCGGGCCGCGCGGGCATGAGCCCCGCCGCGCTCTACATCCACTACAAGACCAAGGAGGAGCTCCTCCACCGCATCAGCCGGATCGGGCACGACAAGGCGCTCGACATCGTGCGCGGCGCGGCGCAGGGCGGCGGCAGCGCCGCCGAGCGGCTGACCGACGCCGTGCGGTCCTTCGTACGGTGGCACGCCGGGCAGCACACCACCGCGCGGGTCGTGCAGTACGAGCTGGAAGCCCTCGGAACCGAGGCGCGGGCGGAGATCGTCGCGCTGCGGCGGCAGACCGACGCGGCCGTGCGCGGCATCATCGAGGACGGCGTGGCGGCCGGCGACTTCGACGTGCCGGACGTGCCGGGCACCACGCTCGCTGTGCTCTCCCTCTGCATCGACGTGGCCCGCTGGTTCAACGTCAACGGGCCCCGTACGCCCGACGAGGTCGGCACGCTCTACGCCGACCTCGTACTGCGGATGGTCGGGGCCAAGGAGTAGCGGCCCCGGGACGCGTGCGGGGTGCTCAGACGTAGTAGCGCGACACCGACTCGGCGACGCACACCGGCTTGTCGCCGCCCTCGCGCTCCACGGTGAAGGCCACGGACACCTGGACACCGCCGGGTACGTCCTCGACGCCGGTGATCTTCGCGGTGGCGCGCAGCCGTGAGCCGACCGGTACGGGGGCGGGGAAACGGACCTTGTTCGTTCCGTAGTTGACGCCCATCTTCACGCCTTCGACCTTGATCAGCTGCGGGCCGAAGAGCGGGAGCAGCGACAGGGTGAGGTAGCCGTGCGCGATCGTCGTGCCGAAGGGGCCGGTCGCGGCCTTCTCGGGGTCGACGTGGATCCACTGGTGGTCGCCGGTCGCCTCCGCGAAGAGGTCGATCCGCTTCTGCTCGATCTCGACCCAGTCGCTGTACCCCAGCTGCTCGCCCACCGCGGCCCGCAGTTCGTCGACCGTCGCGAACGTCCTCGGCTCTGCCATCTTCCCGACCTCCCACGTATCCATGTCTAAGCAACTGCTTAGCATGGTCGGGCGCGGGGCGCATGTCAACGGACCGGACGTGTGACGAAGTAGGTAGGGTTGGAGGGGTGCCCCAGATCCCTGAGAAGATCCACGAGCTGACCGTCGGCCAGCTGTCGGCCCGCAGCGGCGCCGCCGTCTCCGCCCTGCACTTCTACGAGTCCAAGGGCCTGATCAGCAGCCGGCGCACCACCGGCAACCAACGCCGCTACCACCGCGACACGCTGCGCCGTGTCGCCTTCGTCCGGGCCGCCCAACGCGTCGGCATCCCCCTCGCCACCATCCGCGAGGCGCTCGCCGAACTCCCCGAGGAGCGCACCCCGACACGCGAGGACTGGGCCCGGCTGTCGGAGGCCTGGCGTTCCGAACTGGAGGAGCGGATCAAGCAGTTGAGCCGGCTGCGAGACCACCTGACCGACTGCATCGGGTGCGGCTGTCTGTCCCTCGAGAACTGCGTGCTGTCCAACCCGGACGACGTCTTCGGCGAGCGTCAGGCGGGCTCCCGGCTCATGGTGGAGCGCGTCACCGCGCGGCCGAAGCCGCGGCAGTCACAGGGGTCGCAGCAGTCGCAGCAGGCGGCCGAGGAGTGCTGCTGAGGGGCACCCCTCGGTCCGCCCCGTGGGCGGGCGCAACCAGCGGCTCCCGTGCCGCGACCGCCCGGCCCGTCACTCGTACTCCGTGCCGCCCTTGCGCGTCAGATAAGCAGGGCTGACCGCCTTCGCGATGGCCCGGCCGCCGGTCACCGGGCTGTAGCGCTCTACGGTCGGCCGGATCACGACGCCCTCCCGCAGATGCAGAGCGCGCCCGGACACGGTCTCCCGGCCCGAGGCGACCTCCAGGACGCGGTCGATGTCGTACGGGCCCTCGTACAGCCGTGGCACCAGCGGCAGTTCGCCGTCGAGGAGCGCCGCCGCGTCCAGCCAGCGGACCTCGCCGGCGATCTCCGCGGACACGTCGAACACGGCGTAGCCGAGGGACTCGCGGCGGCCGTCGGCGCCGTACGACAGGTCCTGCACACCGGCCCCGTACACCTCGCCGAAGATGCCGACCCGGCGGGCGCCGAGCCGTTCGGCGAGCCGGGCCGCGGCCGCCGCGACGCCGTGGGCGTGGACGGCGCGCCAGTACAGATTGCGGGGATCCTCCTTGAGGGCGAGGGACTTGGCGCCGAAGCCCTTGGAGGAGACGTACACGCGGTCCTGGTCGGCGACGTGGGTCAGCAGGCAGGCCGAGCCGTGCAGCTTCTCCGTCAGGACGACGTTCTCGTCCGGCGCGAAGATGTCCGGGTACCGCTGGATGTTCTCGATGTCGACCCAGGGCAGCAGATCGGGCGCGGACTCGACGTCGCCGTTCATGGTGGGCGGGACCGGCGGCACCCACTTGACGACACCGAGCGCCTCGGCGAAGTCGGTGCCGTCCGCGGCGGCCCGCGCCAGGTCGACGTCGGCCAGCGCCTTCGGGCGGCAGACGATGCCCTGCGACAGCTCACCGCGCAGGCGTACGGCCTTGACGCGGTCCGAACCGGGGCCCGCGAGGCGTCCGGTCAGGCCCAGCTCCTCGATGAGAGTGGTGGGGAGCACGGACTGCTCGGGGATGTAGACGGCACTCTCGCCGGTGCGGTAGGCGCCCTTGGCGACGACGGCTCGATACAGGCCCACTTGGGCCAGTTCGAGCGCGTCGGCGTTCGGATGCTCATGGACGGTCAGCACTTCGGCGGTGACGCGCAGCGTCGACATCGGGACTCCTCGGGTTCCGCGGGTACCTCAACGGGGTTTCATCGAGCCCAACTGTCCCGAGGAGAAAGAGCTGGAGCGAACGGATTTGCGCCTGCTAGCGTCGGCCCACCGGGTGTCTTCAGTCGCGCCCCCGTCGAGGCCAGCGCCCCGCCAAGGGCGCGGGGAACCGCGCGCCCAGCCACGGACAAACCCGCGGCCGACAGCGCCCCGAAGGGGCGCGGGGAACCGCGCGCCCAGCCACACACGACCCCGCAGCCGACGACTCACCCGCAGTTCCCGTAACCCGGCCGACCCCGACCCCGACCCCGACCCCGACCCCGACCCTCACCCCAACCCCCGCCGCCCCCCGTTCAACCCAGCGGAGCGCTCACGCAGAGACCAGCAACCGCCCGCGCCTGGCCTCCGCCAGCGCCTCGGGCGTGAGGACGGGCCGCGGTACGACGATTCCGCAATCCGTGCAGACGGGACCCGACGACGGTTCGTGGGCCAGGTCGTACTTCCAGGTGAGGCGCTCACCGGTGCAGACCGGGCAGACCGTGCCCGGCTCGCGCTCCAGCGCGGCGATCAGCCGGCGCAGCACCTCTGCCAGTGATTCGTGGGGGTGGATCCGCGGATCGTCGCACCACGCGACGCCGAATCCGCCCCAGGTCAGCCGATGCCAGTCGTCCACGCTGCCCGGCCGGCGCAGCCCGTCGTGCTTCTCCTTCTTGCGGCGCTCGGCGAACTCGACCTCGTAGGCGAGCCAGACGGAGCGGGCCTCCTCCAACTCGTCCAGTGCGGCCACGAGCCGCGCTGGATCGGGGGACCGGTCCTCGGGACCGAACCCGGCCCGGGAGCAGAGATGGTCCCAGGTCGCCCGATGCCCGTAAGGGGCGAACCTCTCCAGGCACTTGCGCAGTGAATAGCGTCGCAGTGCCAGATCATTCCTCGGATCTCGCACCTGTCTCGCCAGACTCCGAAAACCCGCCATCGCCCTGCACCTCCGTCACACCTGCACCTGTACTTCGGTCACTTCGGCGTTGCCGTCCCAGGGACGTCGCCGAGTAGACGTATCGACACGCGATTCGGCTCCATCCAATTTCCGATGAGCGCCATAAGTCACCGGCCGAACTCCCTCCGGCCTACCTCCCTTCGCTGTCAGCCACCTGCTGAAAAGCCTGTGGGCCGGGATGCCGGGGTGTCGCCGGATCCGCATGGCCCGTCGATCTCTAAACGGCTCGTGACGTCTGAACAGCTCAGTGATCGTTGAAAAGTTGACGCATGTTCATCTTCCAACTCGGGGATACCGGCGGTAACGTCCGGCCCACCCCCGTCGGTAGGAGCAGCCATGCCACGGCGCACCGCACGCACCGCACTCGACAGACTGAGAACTCCCCGCAGATTCCCCAAGTTCCTGGGGGCGGCCTCCATCTGTGCTCTCATAGCCGCCCTGCTGTCCCCGCTGACCCAGGCGGCGGCCGCCGACAGCACGGCCGCGCTCGCCGCCAACGACTACTGCGGCGGCCAGTGTTCCGACATCCTCCCGCCCGGTCAGAACGGCAACGCCACCCTCGCCCAGATCCTCCTCAACCAGGCCTTCGGCATCCAGCCCGACCACGCCGAGGACCAGCTCGGCCCCTACAACAACCTGGCCTCGGGCGCCGCCACGCTCACCGACGCCAAGATCAACGACTTCTTCAACGACGCGTCCTTCGGGGTCGCCTCCGACCAGGTCGCCTCCACCACCGCGCCCGGCGGACGCACCGACGTGACGATCGTCCGCGACAAGAAGACCGGTGTGCCGCACATCACCGGCACCACCCGCTACGGCACCGAGTACGGCGCCGGGTACGCCGCCGCCCAGGACCGGCTGTGGCTGATGGACGTCTTCCGGCACGTCGGCCGCGGCCAGCTGACCTCCTTCGCCGGCGGGGCCTCCTCCAACCAGGGCCTGGAGCAGGAGTTCTGGCGCAACGCGCCCTACACCGAGGCCGTTCTGCAGACCCAGATCGACAACGCCATCGCGAACAACGGCGCCCGCGGCCAGCAGGCCCTCACCGACGCCAACGCCTACATCGACGGCATCAACGCCTACATCGACGCCTCCGACAGCGGCCGCTACTTCCCCGGTGAGTACGTCCTGACCGGCCACAAGGACTCCATCACCAACGCCGGCACCATCGACCACTTCAAGATCACCGACCTGGTCGCGCTGGCCTCCGTCATCGGCTCGCTCTTCGGCTCCGGAGGCGGCGGCGAGGTCAACAACGCCGTCTCGCTGCTGGCCGCCCAGTCCAAGTACGGTGTGACCGAGGGCACCAAGGTCTGGGAGTCCTTCCGCGAGCGCAACGATCCCGAGGCGGCGCTCACCGTCCACAACGGGGAGAGCTTCCCGTACGCCTCGAAGCCCGACACCGCGCAGGGCGAGGCCCTGCCCGACGCCGGCTCGGTGACCCAGGAGCCACTGGTCTACGACCGCACCGGCAGCGCGGCCACCGCCACCGCCACCAGCGCCTCGGCGACGGCGGCCGCCACCACCCTCACCTCCGCGAAGCGCGGGATGTCCAACGCCCTCGTGGTGAGCGGCAAGTACACCGCCAGCGGTCACCCCATCGCCGTCTTCGGGCCGCAGACCGGCTACTTCGCGCCACAGCTCCTCATGCTCCAGGAAATCCAGGGACCAGGACTCAGCGCGCGCGGCGCCTCCTTCGCGGGCCTGAGCATGTACGTCGAACTCGGCCGCGGCCAGGACTACTCCTGGAGCGCGACGACCTCCGGCCAGGACATCATCGACACGTACGCCGTCGAACTGTGCCAGGACGACATCCACTACCTGTACCACGGCACCTGCACCGCCATGGACAAGGTCGAGCGGACCAACTCCTGGAAGCCGACCACGGCCGACGGCACCGCGGCGGGCTCGTACCGTATGCAGGTCTACCGGACCAAGTACGGTCCCGTGGAGTACCGCGCGACGGTCGGAGGCAAGAAGGTCGCGTACACGACCCTGCGCTCCTCCTACATGCACGAGGCCGACTCGATCATCGGCTTCCAGATGCTCAACGACCCGGACTACGTGAAGAGCCCGGGGACGTTCCAGAGCGCGGTTCAGCACATCAACTACACCTTCAACTGGTTCTACGCCGACTCCTCGCACACCGCGTACTACAACAGCGGTGACAACCCGGTGCGGGCGGCCGGCGTCGACGCCGAGTTCCCGGTCTGGGCGCAGGCCGCCTACGAGTGGCAGAACTGGGACCCGACGACGAACACCGCCTCGTACACCCCGCCGTCCGCGCACCCCAACTCCATCGACCAGGACTACTACATCTCCTGGAACAACAAGCAGGCCAAGGACTACACCACGGCTTCCTGGGGCGACGGTTCCGTGCACCGCGGGAACCTCCTGGAGGACCGGGTGAAGAAGCTGGTCGCCGCGGGCGGGGTGACCAGGTCCTCGCTCACCAAGGCGATGGCCGACGCCGCGCTGGCCGATCTGCGGGCCGAGGACGTGCTGCCGAAGCTGCTGAAGGTCATCAACAGTTCGACGGTCACGGACACCACGGCCGCGGCGGCGGTGACCAAACTGTCCGACTGGGTGACGGCCGGAGCCAAGCGCAAGGAGACCTCGGCCGGCTCGAAGGCCTACGCCAACGCCGACGCGATCCGCATCCTGGACGCCTGGTGGCCGCTGCTGGTGAAGGCCGAGTTCGAACCCGGTCTCGGCACCGACCTGTACACGGCCTTCTCCAACAACCTGCCCATCGACGAGTCCCCGTCGGCCGCGCACGGCCCGACCGGCGCGCACGCCGGAAGCTCCTTCCAGTACGGCTGGTGGAGCTATGTCGACAAGGACATTCGGACGGTCCTCGGTGAGTCGGTGCAGGGCGGACTGTCGCAGAAGTACTGCGGCGGCGGCAGCCTCAGCGCCTGCCGGGACGCCCTGATCAGCACACTCAAGACGGCGGCCGGTCTGACCGCCGCCCAGGTCTACCCGGGCGACGACCAGTGCTCGGCGGGCGACCAGTGGTGTGCCGACTCGATCGTCCAGCGGACGCTCGGCGGTATCAAGCACGGCAAGATCACCTGGCAGAACCGGCCGACCTACCAGCAGGTGGTGGAGTACACGTCGCACCGGTGACCCCGGGGCGTTTCGGAGACTCCCCGGCGGCGGGTCATTGAACGCGGCCCGCCGCCAGCACCACCTGGGCCAGCTCCCGGTGGCAGATGTCGCTGTGGGCCCCGCACGGGGGCCCGCCGCGGTTCACCACCGCGCACGCGTCGACGTTCACGCACCCCGACACCGGCAGCTTCGCGCGCAGCGCGTCGGCGAGCGTGAACGTCTTCGTGCCCTCCACCGCCTGCACCCCGTCGTGTCCCATCGCGCCCCAGCGGGCACCCAGGAGATGTCCGGGGTCGAGGTCGATCCCCAGCACCGAACGGTCGTCGTCCGCCATCCGGGAGGCCAGCGGATAGATCGTGCCCAGTGCCGTGTCGAAGTGGGAGTAGCAGCACACCAGGGGGCCGTCGACGCGGCTCTGCAGACCGTGCAGCGCGCCGCTCGCCCGCGGGTCGCCGGGCACTTGCGCGGCGAACGCGTAGTGCGAGAAGGCCCCTTGGAGCAGCGTCACGGACTTCACCGTGCGCACGCCCTCGGGCAGTCCGCGCAGCGCGAAGGAGACCAGCCGTCCGCCGAAGCTGTGCCCGACCAGGTGCACGCGCACCCCGGGCGCGGCGGCCGCGAGCTGCCCGAGCGCGTGCCCGAGCCCACGCTCACCCACCGTGCCCGCGCGCCGCTTCATGGCGTAGTAGGTGGCCTGGCGCAGCAGTTCGCGCGCCCCGTCCCAGGGCCGCGGCAGCGCGAAGGTCTCGCCGGGGGCCGTCATCCCGGCCAGCGCCTCGGCGAACTCGCCGCACACCGTGGCCGTGTCCCCGAAGAGCATCGCGGGGTCGCCCTGCGGCGTGCCCTCCCCGAGCGTGCCCTCCCCGAGCGTGTCCGCGGCGCAGGCGGCCTGCGGTCCCTGGGGCGGTACCTCCACGAGCAGCCGTACCAGACGCCCGAACTCCTCCAACGAGGCTCCCTCGTCCGGCTGTTGGTCCAGCAGGCGCGCGATCTGCTCGACGACCGTCGCCCGCCCCGGGAACACCTCCAGGAGCGCGTGCCGGGTGTCCTTGTCGAGCGCCGTACGGGCGGCGGCGGGTATGTCGGCGGGGACGGCGGCGGCCACCGACCGGGGAAAGTCGGGGATCGGTTCGTCCGAGAACCGCATCGAGGGCCACACCACACCGACGTAGCCCAGACGCGCGTGCGGTGCGAGGTCCGGGACGGGCGCGAAGAACTGGCTGTAGAGGCGGGTCGCGCCGGAACGGTCGTTGTTCCAGCCGTGCGCGAAGACGATCAGATCACGCACTCCGCGCCGGGGCACCTCCGCGAGCAGCCGGTCCCTTTCCCGGCCGTCCACGTCCCCGTCCGCGTCGAAGGTCAGCTCCCAGTAGGGAGAAACACTGACTGCCGGATCCGCCATGGCAAGCCCCCTCGTCCCCCGAAGGCGGTGCGATGTGGGCGCATCGTCCTACCGGGGGCGAAGATTGGCCATACGTCACGACTCAACCGGGGAAAAGAAGTTCTTTCCGCTCATCCGTAGAGAAGATATTCCTTCCGGATCCGCTGGAAGGCCTTCAGCTCGTCCTGCCAGGCGGCCACGACCTCGTCGGCCGTAGCCCCCGCGTCGATCATCGTGCGCACGCTCGTGGAGCCGGTCAGCTTGTCGATCCAGTTGTCCGAGCGCCAGGCGAAGCCGCTCCAGACCTTCTTGGCGGTCACCAGGAGCGCGATTCCGGTGCGGACGGGGTCGTACGCGGCCCGGTCGTGCACATGGATCTGCGCGCCGCCGATCGTCTTTCCCTGGAACTTGGAGAAGGTCGGAGCGAAATACGCCTCCCTGAAGCGCACGCCCGGGACCTTGAGCCGGTTCGCCTCCAGAGCCCATCGGCCGTCGATGCCCTCCGCGCCCAGCAGTTCGAACGGGCGGGTCGTACCGCGCCCCTCCGACAGGTTGGTCCCCTCGAAGAGGCATGTCCCGGAGTACACCAGGGCGGTGTCGGCCGTCGGCATGTTCGGGCTCGGCGGCACCCAGGGCAGGCCGGAGGCGTCGTAGAAGTCCGACCGCTTCCAGCCCGACATCAGTACGGTGGTCAGCTCCACCGGCGCCGCCAGGAACTCCCCGTTGAACAGCCGCGCCAGCTCCGCCACCGTCATTCCGTGCGCCTGCGCGATGGGCTGCCGCCCGACGAACGTCGCGAACTCCTTGTGCAGCACCGGGCCCTGGGCGGCCCGTCCGGTCACCGGGTTCGGCCGGTCCAGCACCAAGAAGGGCTTGCCCGCGAGCCGGGCCGCCTCCATGCAGTCGTACAGCGTCCAGATGTACGTGTAGAAACGCGCGCCCACGTCCTGGATGTCGAAGACGACGGTGTCCACGCCGGAGGCGGTGAAGACGTCGGCGAGAGGCTTGCCGCTCTTGAGGTACGTGTCGTAGACCGGGAGTCCGGTCGCCGGGTCGTCGTAGCGGCCCTCGGAGCCGCCGGCCTGCGCGGTGCCGCGGAAACCGTGTTCCGGGCCGAAGACGGCGGTCAGCTCGACGTGGGGGTCGGCGTGCATGACGTCGACGATGTGACGAACGTCTCTGGTGACGCCGGTGGGGTTCGTGACGACGCCGACGCGCCGTCCTTGGAGGGCGGCGTAGCCGCTCGCCTGGAGCTGCTCGAAGCCGGTGCGGAGGGGGTCGGCATGGGATGTTGTCCTGGTGGGGGCGGTGGTTACCGCGAGGGTGGCTGTGGCTGTGGCTGTGGCTGCCAGGAGGGCTCGGCGGGAGGGGCGCATGGGGGGACCTCCGTGATCGCGGAAGGTTGGCAACGGCACGTTATGCGCTCCCGCGGACGGTTCGTAAGCGGCAGGCCGTATGTGGCTGGTCGCGCCCACGCGGCGGAGCCGCATGTGTCAGAGCCCCGCGCCCCTGAAGGGGCGCTCCTGCGGGCCGGAGCTGTCAAAGGGCCCTTCCCCTGTTACATACCGACTGGTTAGTCTGGGGTCGCAGCTGAGCCGTGTTGTGTCGCGTCGTGTCGAAGGAGACCGATGGTGGAAGCCGTGCAGGATGCGGGAGTGGTCGTCACCGGGGCCGGAGGCGGCATCGGGGCCGCGCTGGCCCGTCGATTCGCCGCCGAGGGGGCCCGGGTCGTCGTCAACGACCTGGACGCCGCCAAGGCGAAGGCCGTGGCCGAGGAGATCGGGGCGATCGCGGTCCCCGGCGACGCGTCCGCGATCGTGGCCGAGGCCCGGGACGCCCTCGGAGGCACCATCGACGTCTACTGCGCCAACGCGGGCCTGCCCTCGGCCGGCAGCGAGTCGGCCGACGAGAAGGTCTGGGCGCTCGCCTGGGACGTCAACGTGATGGCGCACGTCCGGGCGGCCCAGGAGCTGCTCCCGGCCTGGCTGGAGCGCGGCAGCGGCCGGTTCGTCTCCACCGTCTCCGCCGCCGGACTGCTCACCATGATCGGCGCCGCGCCCTACAGCGTCACCAAGCACGGCGCGTACGCCTTCGCCGAGTGGCTGTCGCTGACGTACCGCCACCGCGGTCTGAAGGTGCACGCGATCTGTCCGCAGGGCGTGCGCACCGACATGCTCGACGCCACCGGCAGCGCGGGCGACCTGGTCCTCCAGCCGACCGCCATCGAGCCGGAGGCCGTCGCCGACGCGCTGTTCGCGGGGATCGAGGAGGACCGCTTCCTGATCCTGCCGCACCCCGAGGTCGCCGGGTACTACCAGGTGCGCGCCACCCAACCGGACCACTGGCTGTCGAACATGAACCACATCCAGCAGAAGTGGGAGGCGACCCGGTGACCACCTACGCCGACCGCCCTTGGGTGGCTCTCCTCAACGACGCCCAGAGCGGCCCGGTGAGCCCGGCCGACTCCCTGGTGCACGCCCTGCGCGGCGCCGTGGCGGACGCCCCGGACCGCGCCGCGCTCGCCTACTTCGACGGGCGGCTGAGCTACCGCGAGGTGGACGAGCTGAGCGACTCCGTCGCCGGGCACCTCGCCGCCCGCGGTCTGGAGCGCGGCGACCGCGTCGCGATCCTGCTCCAGAACTCCCCGCACTTCGTGCTCGCGCTGCTCGGCGCCTGGAAGGCGGGCGCGACCGTCGTGCCGGTCAACCCGATGTACAAGTCGGGAGAGGTCCGCCACGTCCTGCACGACGCGGACGTACGCGCCCTGGTGTGCTCCGACCGCGCGTGGGAGTCGTATCTGCGCGAGACGGCCGCCGACTCGGCCGTGAGTGTCGTCCTCACCGGCTGTGAGTTGGATTTCCAGACTCGGGGCGACGCGCGTGTGCTGACCTTCGAGCGGCTGCCGCAGGCCGCGGACGCCGACGATCTGGCGACGGTCGCCCGGGCGGGCCACAAGGCCCCCGCGGGGCGTGACGCCGAGCCCTCCGACATCGCGCTGATCAGCTACACCTCGGGGACGAGCGGCACCCCCAAGGGGGCCATCAACACGCACGGCAACATCATGTACAACGCCGAGCGGCAGCGGACGGGCCTCGGGCTGCCCGAGGCGCCCGTCTACTTCGCGATGGCGCCCCTGTTCCACATCACCGGGATGGTCTGCCAGCTCGCCGCCTGCCTCAACAGCGCGGGCACGCTCGTCCTCGCCTACCGCTTCGAGGCGGGGGTCGTCCTCGACGCGTTCGCCGAGCACAGGCCGCTGTACACGGTCGGCCCGTCGACCGCCTTCATGGCACTCGCGGCGCATCCGGCGGTCACGCCGGACCACTTCGCCTCCTTCGTGAACATCTCCTCGGGCGGCGCGCCACTGCCGCCGGCCCTGGTGGAGAAGTTCCGGGCGGGCTTCGGGCCCTACATCCGCAACGGCTACGGACTCACCGAGTGCACCGCGCCCTGCGCCTCCGTACCGCCGGGCCGGGAGGCTCCCGTCGACCCGGTCTCGGGCACGCTGGCCGTCGGTGTGCCGGGCCCCGACACGGTCGTACGCATCGTCGACGACCAGGGCCAGGAGGTGCCCTTCGGCGAACAGGGCGAGATCCTCGTACGAGGCCCCCAGGTCGTGCCCGGCTACTGGCGCCGCCCCGAAGCCACCGCCGAGACCTTCCCGGACGGTGAGCTGCGCACCGGCGACATCGGATTCATGGACCCCGAGGGCTGGCTCTACGTCGTCGACCGCAAGAAGGACATGATCAACGCGTCCGGCTTCAAGGTGTGGCCCCGAGAGGTCGAGGACGTGCTCTACACGCACCCCTCGGTCCGGGAGGCGGCCGTCGTCGGCATCCCCGACGGCTACCGCGGCGAGACCGTGAAGGCCTACATCAGCCTGCGGCCCGGCGCGGACGAGGACCCCGACGCGCTCGCCGCGTACTGCAAGGAGAGACTGGCCGCCTACAAGTATCCGCGGCATGTGGAGATCCTGCCCGAGCTGCCGAAGACGGCGAGTGGCAAGATCCTGCGTCGGGAACTGCGTTCCCGTCCCCAGGACTCTCAGTAGACGATCAGACTCTCAGTAGACGACGCATTTCACCGGACAAACGCTTGAAAGGCAGGTGGCGGCAGTGCCCAGGACGACGGACGGAGACGGTACGCCCGTCCCGCAGCGGCTCTTGGCCGCCGCCACCAGGCTCTTCGCCGAGCAGGGCTACGACCGCACATCCGTGCAGGAGATCGTGGAGGCGGCGGGCGTCACCAAGGGCGCGCTGTACCACTACTTCGGCTCCAAGGACGACCTCCTGCACGAGGTGTACGCGCGTGTGCTGCGGCTTCAGCAGGAGCGGCTGGACGCGTTCGCCGATGCCGACGCGCCGGTCGAGGAGCGGTTGCGGGGTGCCGCCGCCGACGTCGTCGTCACCACGATCGACAACCTCGACGACGCGGCGATCTTCTTCCGCTCCATGCACCACCTCAGCCCCGAGAAGGACAAGCAGGTGCGCGCCGAGCGCCGCCGCTACCACGAACGCTTCCGCGCGCTCGTGGAGGAGGGCCAGAAGAAGGGCGTCTTCTCCACCGCCACCCCGGCCGATCTGGTCGTCGACTACCACTTCGGCTCGGTGCACCACCTGTCGACCTGGTACCGCCCCAACGGCCCCCTCACCCCCCAGCAGGTCGCCGACCACCTGGCGGACCTGCTGCTGCGCGCGCTGCGGCCATAGCCTTTCGGCTGCGGGTGAGTGGGGCCTTGTCGCGCAGTTCCCCGCGTCCCTTCAGGGGCGCGGGGAACCGCGCGATCTATTGCGGGGGTCCGGGGCGCAGCCCCCGGGGGACGGGAATGGGCAGGGGCGGCGGGGGCGAAAAGCCCGTCACCGCCCCACCGGACCGGACGGTCACACGTACTTCTTGATCTCCCGTCGCGCCAGCGACCGCTGGTGCACCTCGTCCGGGCCGTCCGCGAGTTTCAGCGTGCGCGCGCTCGCCCACAGCTCGGCCAGCGGGAAGTCCTGACTGACACCGCCCGCACCGTGCAGCTGGACCGCCTTGTCGAGAATGTCGACGACCGTGCGCGGGGTGGCGATCTTGATGGCCTGGATCTCGGTGTGGGCGCCCCTGTTGCCGACGGTGTCCATCATCCACGCGGTCTTCAGGACCAGGAGACGGAGCTGTTCGACGGCGACGCGCGCGTCCGCGATCCAGTTCTGGACCACGCCCTGCTGGGCGAGCGGCTTGCCGAACGCCGTACGGGACACGGCCCGGCGGCACATCAGCTCGATCGCCCGCTCGGCCATGCCGATCAGCCGCATGCAGTGGTGGATACGGCCCGGGCCGAGCCGCGCCTGGGCGATGGCGAAGCCGCCGCCCTCCTCGCCGACGAGGTTGCTCACCGGGACACGGACATGGTCGAAGACGACCTCCGCGTGCCCGCCGTGGGAGTGGTCCTCGTAGCCGTACACCTGCATGGCGCGCCGGACTTCGAGCCCCGGGGTGTCGCGCGGGACCAGGACCATGGACTGCTGGCGGCGGATGTCCGGCCCGTCCGGGTCCGTCTTGCCCATCACGATGAAGATCTTGCAGTCGGGGTTCATCGCCCCGGAGATGTACCACTTGCGGCCGGTGATCACGTACTCGTCACCGTCGCGCTCGATGAGCGTGGTGATGTTGGTGGCGTCGGAGGAGGCCACCTCCGGCTCGGTCATCGCGAACGCCGAGCGGATCTCACCGGCGAGCAGCGGCTCCAGCCACTGCTTCTTCTGCTGCTCGTCGCCGAACTGCGCGAGCACCTCCATGTTGCCGGTGTCCGGCGCGGCGCAGTTCAGCGCGGTGGGCGCCAGGTGCGGGCTGCGGCCGGTGATCTCGGCGAGCGGCGCGTACTGGAGGTTGGTGAGCCCGGCGCCGTACTGTGCGTCGGGCAGGAAGAGATTCCACAGGCCCTGCCTGCGGGCCTCCGCCTTCAACTCCCCGACCACGGCGGGCGTGTCCCACGGCGAGGCCAGTGAGGCGCGCTGCTCCTCCGCCACCGCCTCCGCCGGGTAGACGTACTCGTCCATGAAGGCGAGCAGCTTCCCGCGCAGTTCCTCGGTGCGCGCGTCGAATGCGAAGTCCATGACGGATCAGCCTTCCTGAAGAGTGGTCAGACCGTGCTCGATGAAGAACGGGACCAGTTCACCGATGCGGTCGAAGCCGGCGCCGACCGTCTGGCCGAGCGTGTAGCGGTAGTGGATGCCCTCCAGGATCACGGCGAGCTTGAACCAGGCGAACGCCGTGTACCAGGCGACGTCGGACACGTCGCGCCCCGAGCGCGCGGCGTACCGTTCGATGATCTCGGCCGGGTCCGGGTGCCCGGCGGCCGAGGCGGTCGTGCTGATGGGGGAGTCGGGCAGGTCCAGTGGCGCGCTGTACATCACCAGCAGGCCCAGGTCGGTGAGCGGATCGCCGAGCGTGGACATCTCCCAGTCCAGGATCGCCTTGATCCGGTCGTCCTCGCCGATCAGCACGTTGTCGAGCCGGTAGTCGCCGTGCACGACGGAAGGCGCGGGGGAGTGCGGCAGCTCACGGCCGAGGGCGGCGTGCAGTTCGTCGATCCCGGCGAGCTCGCGGTTCCTGGAGGCGTCCAGCTGCTTGCCCCAGCGGCGCAGTTGCCGGTCGAGGAAGCCCTCGGGGCGCCCGAAGTCGGCGAGGCCCACGGCGGCGGGGTCGACGGCGTGCAGTTCGACGAGCGTGTCGACGAGCCCGAGCACCGCGTCCCGGGTGCGCTCCGGGCCGAGCGGGGCGAGCTGCTCGGCGGTGCGGTACGGGGTGCCGACCACGAACTCCATGACGTAGAAGGGCGCGCCCAGCACCTCCTCGTCCTCGCACAGCAGTACCGGACGCGGTACGGGGACGGCGGTCGGGTGCAGCGCGCTGATGACCCGGTGCTCGCGCTTCATGTCGTGCGCGGTTGCCAGTACGTGCCCGAGCGGGGGCCGTCGCACGACCCAGCTCGTGGTGCCGTCCGTGACCGCGTAAGTGAGGTTCGACCGTCCGCCCTCGATCAGCCGGCCGGTCAGCGGGCCGTGCACCAGACCGGGCCGCTCGCCGTCGAGCAGGCCACGCAGTCGGTCGAGGTCGAGACCTGGCGGGTGGTCGGGACTCATCATTTCTCCTGCACGCCGGGAAACGGGACATGACCATGATGCCGACCAGTCGGTATGTCGTCCAGCGCCCGAACGAAACGTGATCGGCGTCTCCCTCCGGGAGCCGGGGGAGACGCCGGGGCGTGCTTGCCTCTAGTGGTCGTCCCAGTGGCCGTCGTGCTCGGCGTGGCGGTGGCCGTCGTGCAGGTAGTCGACGTGGTCGCCGTGCGCGACCGTGGGGTGCCCGCAGCCCTCGCCGTGCCGGTGGCCGTGCTCGTCGTGCGCCGTGTGACCGCTCGGCTCGCACTCGTCCCAGTGCCCGGAGTGCTCCCGGTGCAGATGTCCGTCGTGCGCGTAGTCGACGTGGTCCCCGTGCGGCACGGCGGTGTGCCCGCAGTCCGGGCCGTGGATGTGCTCGTGGGTGGGGTGCTCCAGGTGAAGGGTGGTCATGGTGCTCACCTTCGTGAGTGGCGTGAAATGACGGCTCAGGCTAGCGCCAGAAAGAACCGCATCCATCACTATTTGCACCAGTACGCCCCATTTGATCCTTTTCAGAACACCAGTGCCACCGCGCACACGGCCAGGGCGACGGTGCATAGGGTCGCCGCCGTCGCGTGCCGCGGTGCGAGTGCGGGCGGGCCGTCGGTGTCCGACGTCGCGAGCACCCGGATACGCCGGTGCGCGAGCGTCAGGAAGCCCAGCCACAGTGCGCAGCACAGGGCGCAGGCCGCCACGTCGATCGCCGACGGTCCGCCGTGCAGTGCCGCCTTCGCCGCGAGGACCGCGGCGACGGTGCTCGACAGGGTCGTACGCCGCCACGCGAGCCGCGTACGCTCCGGCTGCAGCCCGGGGTCCCGCTCGGCACGGTGCTGCGGGCCGGGCACGGTCACCCTTCCCAGCCGACGAGGACGACGACGACCATCGCGATGGCCACGATCGCGACGGCGATGCTCAGCAGCGCCGGGAAGCGCGACACGGGAAGGTCCTCCCCGCGGCGCATCGCGCGCTCGCAGCGCACCCAGTGATTGACGGCGCGCAGCGAGCAGAGCACGCCCGCCGCCAGCAGGGCCAGCGCGAGGCCGACCCGCCAGCCCCAGCGCAGGTCCGGCAGGAACTGATCCACGGCGAAGCCCCCGCCGATCAGCGCCAGCGCGGTGCGCAGCCAGGCGAGGAAGGTCCGCTCGTTCGCCAGCGAGAACCGGTAGTCGGGTGTGACGCCCTCCTGCCGGACCTCCTCGGGCGCGAACCACAGCCGGACGTTCCGTACGAATTCGATCACGCCATCGACCCTACCGGGGCCCGGCGGGGGCTCAGCCGGTGCCCGTCGCCCGGTAGTCCTTCAGGCGCTCGTACGCCGCCAGGCCGTCCGGCACCCACGTCCAGTCCGTCAGGCGCCGCTCCACCTCCTCCTCGGTGAGGAAGTCGTGCCAGGCGACCTCCTCCGTCTGGGGGTTCACCGGGAGCTCGCAGCGGACCTCGTAGACGGCCGACCACCAGGTCTGGCCGGAGCCGTTGTCGTAGAGGAACTTGAAGAGGGGGACCGGCCCAGGGAGCCCGGAGACCCCGAGTTCCTCCTCGGCCTCGCGCAGGGCCGCGGAGTCGTAGGACTCGCCCGCGCCCACGACCCCGCCGACGAACATGTCGTACAGGGAGGGGAAGACGAGCTTGGTGGGCGTGCGGCGGTGGACGAAGAGGCGGCCCCGGGCGTCCCGGGCCTGGATGAACACGCAGCGGTGGCGAAGACCGCGCGCATACGCCTCGCCGCGCGGGGACTGCCCGACGACCACGTCGTTCTCGTCCACGATGTCGAGGATCTCGTCAGCGGCGCTCATGGCCCCATCCAAGCAGCCGCCGGCACCGGGCGCGGTGCGCGCCGTGCGTGCGGCCCGACGCGGCGTCGTCGTACGCCCTCAATGCGGCTGGAGGTCCCGTACCGACTCGGTCTTGGTGGTGCCCGACGGCATCGAGGGGTGCATGCCCAGCAGGACGATTCCCGCCACGATCGCCGCGAGCCCCGCCGCTTCCCAGGTGAGTGCCCCCACGTCCGTGTGCAGCTTGTCCCCGAGGAAGCCCACGCCGCACACGATTCCGGCCAGCGGCTGGGCGGCGGTGAGCGCGGGCAGCGACATCCGCAGCTCCGCCGTCTCGAAGGCGCTCTGCACCAGTACGAGTCCCGTCACCCCGAGCGCGAGCACCCCGTACGGCTGCCAGCCGGTCAGCAGCTCACTGAAGCCGCCGGCTCCGAACCGCTCCCCGCTGACCCGGGTGAGCGCGTCCTGTACGCCGTACAGCAGCCCCGCGGCCAGCGCCAGCAGGACGGGCGCCGCGGTCATCCGGGAGCGCTTGGCGTAGGTGGTGAGCAGCAGCGCGAGCCCGACCATGATCCCGATGATCAGCCAGTGCCGCAGCGGATCGGTCACCGAGTCGCCGCCCTTGGGCTTGCCCGCCACGATGAACGCCGTGACCCCGCCCGCGAGCAGGACGAGGCCCGCCCAGCCCTGGCGGCCCAGGGGGTGCTTGGTCTGGTGGCGGGTGAGCGCGAGCGCGAAGAGCAGATTGGTCGCGAGGAGGGGTTCCACCTGGGAGATCTCGCCCTTGCCCAGGGCGACCGCGCCGAGGACCATCCCGCACACCATGAGCCCGATGCCGCCCAGCCAGCGGGGCACCCGGATGAGGTCGAGCAGCAGGCGCCAGGAGAGGAAGTCGCTCAGCGGGGCGTGTGAGGCGGCGTTCTGCTGGAGCACGAAACCGAAGCCCAGACAGCAGGCCGCGCTCACCGAGAGGATCAGAACGAGAACCGACACGCTGGGTACCTCGAAACATCGGGAGTCTGAGCGGGTCACGCGCGCGTATTCCCGCCGACTGTAGTGCCATCGACCGGGCCCTGCCCACGGGAGTACCCGGAACCGGGCAGTTGACTCGGTCGCTCCTCTTGCCGAAGGATCTGACCGATCAGTAACAACGGCTGGTCGAGCGGCGGCCGTGCTTGTTCGACCGGTGCCGATGCCTGAATGTCTTCCGTACCACT
This sequence comes from Streptomyces sp. NPDC058086, assembly GCF_042885015.1. Taxonomy (NCBI): domain Bacteria; kingdom Bacillati; phylum Actinomycetota; class Actinomycetes; order Kitasatosporales; family Streptomycetaceae; genus Streptomyces; species Streptomyces sp. NPDC058086. Next base: position 74,757 of record NZ_JBHVST010000002.1, read on the forward strand.
GTCTCATCAACCAACGACGATGCCGCCGGCTCGTGACGAAGCCGACAGAAGCCGACCGGAAACGGACGGCAGGCCGAGAGGACGGGCCCATGGCCTACGACGCAGATGTGATCGTGATCGGAGCGGGCCTCGCGGGGCTCGCCGCGACCGCGGAGCTCGTCGACGCGGGCCGCAAGGTGATTCTCCTCGACCAGGAGCCGGAACAGTCGATAGGTGGCCAGGCCCACTGGTCCTTCGGCGGACTCTTCTTCGTGAACTCGCCCGAGCAGCGCCGGATGCGGATCAAGGACAGCCACGCGCTCGCCCTCCAGGACTGGATGGGCACGGCCGGCTTCGACCGGGCGGAGGACCACTGGCCGCGCCGCTGGGCCGAGGCATACGTGGACTTCGCGGCCGGAGAGAAGCGGTCCTGGCTGCACCAGCAGGGGGTCCGCTTCTTCCCGGTGGTCGGCTGGGCGGAGCGCGGCGGCTACGACGCCAACGGCCACGGGAACTCCGTGCCGCGCTTCCACATCACGTGGGGGACCGGGCCCGGGGTGGTCGCGCCCTTCGAGCGGCGGGTGCGCGCCGGGGTCGCCCGGGGACTCGTCCAGCTCAGGTTCCGTCACCGGGTGACCGGGCTGTCCCGCAGCTCCGGCACCGTCGACACGGTCACCGGCGAAATCCTGGAGCCGTCGGGCGCAGCACGCGGCCAGGCCAGCAGCCGTACCGTCGCCGGGGCGTTCGAGCTCAAGGCGCAGGCGGTGATCGTCACCTCGGGCGGCATCGGCGGCAACCACGACCTGGTCCGCGCGAACTGGCCCGAGCGGCTCGGTACTCCGCCCGAGAAGATGGTCGCGGGCGTCCCCGCGCACGTCGACGGCAAGATGCTCGCGATCACCGAGGAGACGGGCGCGCACCTCATCAACCGCGACCGCATGTGGCATTACACCGAGGGCATCCAGAACTGGAACCCCATCTGGGAGAACCACGGCATCCGCATCCTGCCGGGCCCGTCCTCCCTCTGGCTGGACGCCCGCGGGAACCGGCTCCCGGTGCCGCTCTTCCCGGGCTTCGACACCCTCGGCACACTCGAACACATCATGAAGACCGGATACGAGTACACGTGGTTCGTGCTCGACCAGAAGATCATCGGCAAGGAGTTCGCACTCTCCGGCTCGGAACAGAACCCGGATCTGACCGGCAAGTCGATCAGGGACGTCATCGGACGGGCGCGCGCCGACGTACCGGGCCCCGTCAAGGCGTTCATGGACAACGGCGCGGACTTCGTCGTCGAGAGGGATCTGGGCGCCCTGGTGCGCGGCATGAACGCCCTCACCAAGGAGCCGCTGATCGACGAGGCCGCGCTGCGCCGCGAGATCGTCGCGCGGGACCGGGAGATCGCGAACCCGTTCACCAAGGACCTCCAGGTGATGTCGATCCGCGGCGCCCGCAACTACCTCGGGGACAAGCTGATCCGTACGGCCACCCCGCACCGCATCCTCGACCCCAAGGCGGGCCCGCTCATCGCCGTCCGTCTCCACATCCTCACCCGCAAGAGCCTGGGCGGCCTGGAGACCGATCTCTCCTCGCGCGTACTGACGGAGGGCGGCGACCCGCTCTCCGGTGTGTACGCGGCCGGCGAGGCCGCCGGCTTCGGCGGCGGCGGAGTCCACGGCTACCGCTCCCTGGAGGGCACCTTCCTCGGGGGCTGCCTCTTCTCCGGCCGCACAGCGGGCCGAGCGGCCGCCGAGGCGGTGAGCTGACCCTCGCAGGGGGCCGTCGCGAGGTCGGGTTTCAGCCGTGACCGGACTCCGGGGAACCGGGGTCCGGGCGCGGCTCGGCCCCCGCCGGGAGTCGAGCCCGCCCCCGGAGAGAGCTGTCCCACCAGCCGGTTCCCCTCCCGGAGAGTGTGCGGGGGGAACATCAACTCTGCGCCATTCAAGGGAAGTTGAATCGTTCGGCGGATCAATCCGGCCTTGACGTAAACCCTCAGCCAAGGGTTTGCTGTGCGTGATCACCCCTTGACCAGCCGCGTCTGTGAGGAACCCCCGCGGTGTCGCCACCCCCGCCACCCCCTCCTCCCCTCGGCCGTGGCCGCAAACGCGCGGCCCACGCCTTCGACGCCGCGCTCGACGACGTCGAACTCGTCGCCGCGCGCACCTCGTTGGCCCAGGGGAGATGGACCGCGGTCCGCGCACTGCTCGCCGCCACCGGCGACGACTGGGACCGCCGCGGACACCGCGTCACCGTCCTCGCCCAGGAGCCCGCCGCCCTCGCCTGGGCCCGTGACTGGCAGCTCGCGGAACCCGAGTCCGCCGACGCCTCCGTACTCCTCGCCTGTGCCATCGTCCAGCGCGTTCTGCACGGCAAGGACCGCCCGGAGCGGGCCCGCGAGGCCTGCGACGCCGCCGCCGCGCTCGCGCCGGCCGACCCGACCCCCTGGCTCGGCCTGCTGATACTGGAGCGTTCGCGCGGCAGCGAGGGCGACGTGGTCCGGCTCTTCGACGAGGTGCGCCATCGCTATCCCGAGCACCACCACGCCCACCACCTGATGGTCGCCCGGCTCGCCGAGCGCCGCGCCGAGGCCGGCCAGGACCCCCTCCATGAGGTCTACGACTTCGCGAACTGGGCCGCCGAACAGGCGCCCGCCGACTCTCCGCTCGCGATGCTGCCCGTCGTCGCGCACGCCGAGCGCTATCGCGTGCTGGCCGGCTCCGGCAGCGAGTCCACCGACCCCGCCGCCTCCGGGCACTGGGTCGGACGCCGGGCCCGCCAGGTGATGAAGGCCGCCTTCGACTGGTGGCTGGAGTGGGAGCGCGAGGACCACCCCCGCCGCCACCTCGACCTCAACTTCCTCGCCCACGCCAAGTTCTGCGAGGGCCGGGGCGCCGAGGCCGCCGCCCTGTTCCACCGCATCGGCCCGCACGCCACCCCGGTGCCGTGGTCGTACCCGGACCGCGAGCCGTACCAAGCCTTCCGTGCCGCCCGCGACAGCGCCCTCGGCACGGTGTGACCCCACCCACAAGAAGTCGAGAAACCCGAAAGGACGGCCCCGCGATGACGACGGGCAGTTCGAGCACCTCGAGCAGTTCGAACACGGGTAGACCCGCCACGACCGGTGGCGCCATCAGCACCTTCAAGGGCCAGGAGCGCGCTCTGCACGCGGGCCGGCTCGGCACGGGAGGTCTGCTGCTCTCCGTCCTCGCGGCGACCGCCCCCCTCATGGTGGTCGCGGGTGTCATGCCCACCACATTCGCGGTGATGGGCATCGTCGGACAGCCGCTGCTCTTCGTCATCCTCGGCGTGGTGCTGGTGCTCTTCAGCGTCGGGTACGCCGAGATGAGCCGCCACGTCCACAACGCGGGCGCCTTCTACGCCTACGTCGCCCGCGGTCTCGGCGGCACCGCGGGCGCGGGCGCCGCCGCGGTCGCGCTCGTCGCCTACAGCGCCCTGCAGTTCGGCATCTACGGCATCTTCGGCTTCGAGGTCTCCGGGCTGTTCGCCACCTACGCCCACGTCGAGGTCGCCTGGTGGATACCGGCGCTGATCGCCGTCCTCGCCGTCGGCGCGCTCTCCTGGCTGAAGATCGACGTCAACGCGCTTGTACTCGGCGTCCTCCTGGTCGTCGAGGTGGCGCTCGTCGTCATCTTCGACATCGCCGCCGTCGCCGACCCCGCCAAGGAGGGCCTCTCCCTGCACGCCTTCAACCCGGACACGCTCACCGGGGCGGGCGTCGGCACCGCGTTGTGCTTCTGCATCGCCGCCTTCACCGGCTTCGAACAGGCACCGGTGTACGCCGAGGAGACCAGCCGCCCGCACATCCTCGTCCCGCGCGTGATGTTCCTGGCGATCGGCTTCGTCGCCGTCTTCTTCGCGCTCAGCTCCTGGGCGCTGACCGTCGCCGCGGGCCCCTCCGGGATCGTCGGGGCGGCGCAGAAGCAGAGCGCCGGACTGCTGTTCTTCCTCACCGAGTCGCGCCTCGGGGGAGCCTTCACCGACGTCCTGCACGTCCTCTTCGTGACCGGCATGTTCGCGGCGCTGCTCAGTTTCCACAACGTCGTCGCGCGGTACGCCTTCGCCATGGGCCGCGAAGGGCTGCTGCCCTCCGCCTTCGGCCGGACCACCGGCAGCAACGGCGCGCCCGGCACCGGCTCGCTGCTGCAGACCGGCGTCTCCGTGATCGTGCTGATCGCGTTCGCCGTGACCGACGACAAGCCCACCGGTGACCCGACCGCGCCCGTGCTGCACCTGTTCACCTGGGCAGGCAACGTCGGCGCGCTCGGCGTCATCCTGCTGATGGCGGCGGCCTCGCTCTCCGTGATCGTCTTCTTCGCCCGCCGCGGCGCCGCCCGCGCCCAGGCCTGGCGCCTGGCCACCTCGGCGATCGCGGCCGTCGCCCTCCTCGTGATCGCGGGCTACACGGTCAAGGACTTCGACGTCCTGGTCGGGACCGGTCCGGACTCCACGCTCAGCTGGCTGCTGCCCGCCCTGATCGCGGCCGCCCTGGTCGTCGGCCTGGTGCAGGGCCTGGTGCTGCGCTCCCGCAAACCCGAGGAGCACGCCCGTATCGGACTCGGCAACGAGGCGTTCCAGCTGGACAAGGCGGCGGAGTCCACCCCCTGATCCGGCGGCCCGATCAGGGGCACCCGTTCTGAGAAGCGCGTGAGAAGTGGTTACGGAAGTCTGACGAGCACCCGCTGCCGCTGGCCTCAAGGGGGTCGCGGGTGCTCGTATGGGTGTGTGAACCCTGAACAGCCCCCCCGGCAGGGACCGGACCGGCCCCGGGACCGCCCGCCGGAGGACCCGGAAGCCTCCGGCACGCCCGTCGGCCGCCGGCTCCTGCTCGGCACGCTCGGACTCGGCGCCCTCGGCGTGCTGGCCGCGCCCACCCTGCAGCGCGGCCTGGAGTCCCTCTTCGCCGACGACCCCACCGGGCTGAGCGGCCTGCTCCCCAACGGCGGCGGATTCCGCTACTACTCGGTGACCTCCTCCGTCCCGCACAAGGACGCGTCGAACTACCGCCTCACCATCGACGGCCTGGTCGACCACCCCCGCAGCTACACCCTGGCCGACCTCAAGGCCCTGCCGCAGACCCGGATCGTGCACGATGTCCAGTGCGTCACCGGCTGGCGGGTGCCCGGCACCCCCTTCGAAGGCGTACGGCTGTCCCATCTCCTGGACGCCGCCGGAGTCAAGGCCAAGGGCCGCGCGATCCGCTTCACCTGCTTCGACGGGGCGTACACCGAGAGCCTCACGCTCCAGCAGGCCCGGCGCCCCGACATCCTGGTGGCCCACCGCATGCAGGACAAGCCCCTCGGCCACAACCACGGCGGCCCGGTCCGCCTCTACGTCGCCCCCATGTACTTCTACAAGTCCGCCAAGTGGCTCTCCGGCATCACCGTCACCGAGGACGTCCGTCCCGGCTACTGGGAGGACCGTGGCTACGACGTGGACGCGTGGGTCGGCCGCTCGAACGGACGCGACGATGCACCCACGAGTTGACGACACCCCGACCCTCGCCGCGCCCGCGCCGCGTGTACGGCGCTTCAGCCGCGCCGAGCGCTGGGTGCACCGCGTGACCGCCCTGCTGATGGGGATCTGCGTGGCGACGGCGGCCTGCCTGTACCTCCCGATGTTCGCCGAGCTCGTCGGCCGCCGTGAGCTGGTGGTCAGGATCCACGAGTGGGCGGGCCTGATGCTTCCGGTACCGGTCCTGGCGGGCCTGGTCTCCCGCGCCTTCCGCGCGGACCTGGGCCGCCTCAACCGCTGGGGCCCGCACGACCGTACGTGGCTGCGCGCGGCGCTACGACGGGACCGGCGCCCCTCGTCCCGCCCGGCGGCCAAGTTCAACGCGGGCCAGAAGACCTACGCCGCCTGGATCGCCGGGGCGACCCTGGTCATGCTCGCCACGGGGCTGCTGATGTGGTTCACCCACCTCGCCCCCCTGATGTGGCGCACCTCGGCGACCTTCGTCCACGACTGGCTGGCGCTCACGATCGGCGTCGTCCTCGCGGGCCACATCGGTATGGCCCTCGGCGACCCGGAGGCCCGCCGCGGCCTGCGCACGGGCTCGGTGAGCCGGGAGTGGGCGGAGCGGGAGCATCCCCTCTGGCGGCCCTAGACCGAGTGTGGCGGGGGGGCGCGGCCCCCCCCCCCCCCGAGGGGGGGGCCCCCCCCGGCGCCGCCCCCCCCCCCCCGGGAGCTGGGCCAGGGGGGTATAAAAAACATAAGAGGGCGACGG
>NZ_JBHVST010000002.1:80989-92009 GCF_042885015.1 Streptomyces sp. NPDC058086
TTTGGGGGCCTTGTTTTTTTTTATAAGACCCTGGGGGGGTAGAAGCCCCGGGGGGGGCCATTGCCCGGTGGGGGGGGGGGCCCGCGGCCCCCGGCACACAGTAGGGGGACCCCCATCGCGTCGACGCCCTCCTCCGCCTTGCAGCTGGACGCACCAAGCCCCGCTCACCAGCGTCGATGAGGCACCGCCCGTTTCCTGCGACTTGATCCGCCGGACAGGCCCTAGTGCTGGACCTCGAAGTCCAGCAGCACCTTGCACGAGCGGCCGCGGTCCGCGGCCAGGGTGAACGCCGACTCCGCCTCACCCAGCGGGACCACCGCGCTGACCAGGGAGCCGAAGCGGGGCTCAGCCGCGAGCAGGGCCAGCGCGTCGTCGAACTCCTCGTCGAAGCGGAACGCGCCCCGCAGCTCGATCTCCCGGCTCACCACCAGGTTCCCCGCGAACGGGCTCTGTCCCGGCGGCAGCATGCCGAGTTGGACGACGACCCCGCCACGCCGTACCAGGCGCAGGCAGGTGTCGAGTCCCGCGGCCACCCCGGACGCCTCGACGGCCACGTCGACCTCCGTCGGCCACCCGGGATCGGCGGGATCGTCGGCCCGTACGACCGCGTCCGCGCCCGCCGCGACGGCGTACGACAGCGCCTGCGGCAGCAGGTCCGTCACGGTCACCCGGGTCGCGCCCGCGGCCTTCGCGGCGGCCACCACGAGGCAGCCGATGGGCCCGGCCCCCGTCACCAGGACATGCCGGTCCTTCACCGCGCCGGCCCGCCGGACGGCGTGCAGCGCCACCGAGAGCGGCTCGGCGAGCGCCGCCCGCCGCAGCGGGAGCCCCGCGGGCAGCTCCCTCAACTGCCGGTCGGGCACCACCACTTGGGCGGCGAACCCGCCCTGCACATGCGGGGTGCGCGCCGCGCTGCCCAGGTAGCGGGTGTCCCGGCAGACGTTCGCCCGTCCGTCGGCGCACTCGGGGCACACCCTGCACGGGGTCGCCGGGTGCACGGCCACGGCCGTACCCGGCGCGGGACCGGTGGCCCCGTCGCCGTACGACAGCACCGTCCCCACGACCTCGTGGCCCAGCACCATCGGCTCCCGCAGCCGGAAGTCCCCGACGCCGCCGTGCCGCCAGTAGTGGAGGTCGGACCCGCACACCCCGCCGTACCGGACGGCGACGAGCGCCTCGCCGGGCCCGGCGGACGGGACGGGCAGTTCGTCGACCCGCAGGTCACCCTGCCCGTGGATCACACAGCCGAGCATCGTCAGGCCCCTTTCACCGCGCTCACCGCGCGGTCCGCTTCACAGCACACTCGTCATACCGCCGTCGACGTACAGCACCTGCCCGCTCACGAAGTCCGCCGCGGGCGAGGCGAGGAAGAGCACCCCGCCGACCAGGTCCTCCGTACGGCCCCACCGGCCGGCCGGGGTGCGCCGCCGCACCCAGGCGCTGAACTCCTCGTCCTCGACGAGGGGCTGGGTCAGCTCCGTCTCGATGTAACCGGGGCCGAGCCCGTTCACCTGCACCCCGTACTGCCCCCAGTCCGCGCACATGCCCTTGGTGAGCATCTTCAGCGCGCCCTTGGTGGCCGCGTACGGGGCGATGCCCGGACGGACGACCTCACTCTGCAACGAGCAGATGTTGACGATCTTGCCGTGGCCGCGTTCCGTCATCCGCCGCGCCGCTTCGCGGCCGACCAGGAACGCGCTGGTCAGGTTGGTGTTCAGGATCCGGTGCCAGTCCGTGTCCGTGAACTCCAGGAGTGGGGCCCGCAGTTGCATGCCCGCGTTGTTGACGAGGATGTCGAGCGGGCCCACCCGGTCCTCGACGTCCGCTATTCCGGCGGCCACCGAGGGGCCGTCCGTGACGTCGAAGACCGCGGAGTGGACGTCGCCGGGCAGCTCCGACGCGGCTTTGGTGAGCCGGTCGGCGTCCCGCCCGTTGAGGACGACCGTGCAGCCCGCCTCCAGGAGCCCGCGGGCCAGCGCGAACCCGATGCCCCGGCTGGAGCCGGTGACCAGGGCCCTGCGACCACTGATGTCGAACAGAGGGTGACTCATCCCCGTACTCCCGTCTCTCATCCTCGTACCCCTAGATGACCAGCGACAGCAGCAGGATCAGCCCGCCCGCCACCACCGAGATGATCGTCTCCATGACGGACCAGGTCTTGACGGTCTGGCCGACGCTGAGGCCGAAGTACTCCTTGACCAGCCAGAAGCCGGCGTCGTTGACATGGCTGAAGAAGAGCGAGCCCGCGCCGATCGCGAGGACCAGGAGCGAGGTGTGCGCGGTCGACATGTCGGCCGCGAGGGGCGCGACCAGACCGGCCGCCGAGATGGTGGCGACGGTCGCGGAGCCGGTGGCGAGGCGGATGGCCACCGCGATCAGCCAGGCGAGCAGCAGCGCGGGGATCGACCAGTCCTTGGATATGTCCAGGATCATCTGGCCCACCCCGGAGTCGATCAGGGTCTGCTTGAAGCCGCCGCCCGCGCCCACGATCAGCAGGATGCCGGCGATGGGGGCGAGGGACTTCTCGACGGTCGTGGAGATGCGGTCCTTGGTGAAGCCGGCCGCGCGGCCCAGGGTGAACATGCCCACGATGACGGCCGCGAGGAGGGCGATCAGCGGGGAGCCGACGACGTCGAAGACGCGCTGCACCATGTGGGTGGGGTCGTCCACGATGATGTCGACCAGCGCCTTGGACAGCATGAGGACGACCGGCAGCAGCATGGTGGCGAGGGTGGCGCCGAAGCCGGGACGCTTGTCCAGTTCTTCGGAGGCGCGGGTGGGGATCATGCGGTCGGGGGCCGGGACGTCGACCCAGCGGGCCGCGTAGCGGGAGAAGACCGGGCCCGCGATGATCACCGTCGGGATGGCGACCAGAACGCCCAGGGCGAGCGTGATGCCCAGGTTGGCTTTGACCGCGTCGATCGCGACCAGCGGGCCGGGGTGCGGCGGGATCAGGCCGTGCATCACGGACAGGCCGGCCAGTGCGGGGATGCCGATGCGCATCAGGGAGTAGTTGCCGCGCTTGGCGACCATCAGCACGACCGGGATCAGCAGCACGATGCCGACCTCGAAGAACAGCGGCAGACCGATCACCGAGGCGATCAGCACCATCGCCCAGGGCATGGCGCGCCCGCCGGCCTTGGCGAGGATGGTGTCGACGATCTGGTCGGCGCCGCCGGAGTCGGCGAGGAGTTTGCCGAGGATCGCGCCGAGCGCGATCAGGACGCCGACACCGGCGACGGTGGCGCCGAGGCCGGTGGTGAAGCTGGTGATGGTCTTGTCGAGCGGGGCCCCGGCGAAGGCGCCGAGGGCGAGCGAGCCGATGGTCAGGGCCAGGAATGCGTGCAGCTTGAACTGGGTGATGAGCAGGACGATGACGGCGATGCCCGCCAGCACGGCGATGCCCAGCTGAGCATGGCCCGCCGAGGTGATCGGCTCGACGGCGTCCGCTGCCAGCATCTCGACGCTGAGTCTGGTCACGGTGGTCCCTTGCTTGAGAAACGTACGTGGGGAAGGTGTTAGAGCGAGGGCTGGGCAAGTCCCTGGAGTGCGGCCACGGCCCGTTCGGTGATTTCCCCGGGGTCGCCGGAGACGTCCACGGAGACACCCGCCTCGTCCGCTTCCAGCGGCTGGAGGGTGGCGAACTGCGAGTCCAGCAGCGCCGTCGGCATGAAGTGCCCCTGGCGGTGCGACATCCGGTCCTCGATGAGTGCGCGGTCACCGGTCAGATGGACGAAGACGACCCCGGGCGCCTCGGCCCGCAGCCGGTCGCGATAGCTGCGCTTGAGCGCGGAACTGCTGACCACTCCGCCGAGCCCGTGCCGGTCGTGCGCCCAACGGCCGATGGCGTCCAGCCACGGCCAGCGGTCGTCGTCCGTCAGCGGGGTCCCGGCCGTCATCTTGGCGATGTTGGCCGGCGGGTGGAAGTCGTCGCCCTCGGCGTACGGAACGCCGAGCCGGGCCGCAAGCAGGGGACCGATGGTGGTCTTGCCGGTACCTGCGACGCCCATGACCACGACGACATGGGGGGTGCGCACTTGCTGCATCGTGCTCTCACTGTCTTCGTCGACATCTGATGTCGACGACACTGAAACTCATTAGGTACGATGAATTCAAGAGTGTGTGACATATAAGTCTGACTTTTTGTTCCAGGGCTCCGCCTCGTACGCTGACCCCATGACCACACGGGGCCGGGGGCTGCACGGACATGTACTCGAATCCCTCGGGCCGGCGATCACGGCGGGCGAGTACCCGCCGGGGAGCGTGCTGCGCACCGACGAGCTCGCGCAGCGCTTCGAGGTGTCACGCTCCGTGATGCGCGAGGCGGTCAGGGTGCTGGAGTCCATGGACCTGGTCGAGTCCCGCCGCCGCGTCGGCGTCACGGTCCGCCCCAAGGCGGAATGGAACGTGTTCGACCCTCAGGTCATCCGCTGGCGGCTGGCCGGCGCCGACCGCCCCCACCAGTTGCGCTCGCTCACCGTGCTGCGCTCCGCCGTGGAACCGATCGCCGCGGGCCTGTCCGCCCGGCACGCCACCGCCGCGCAGTGCGCGGAGCTCACCGAGTGCGCGCTCGGCATGGTGGCCAACTCACGCGGCCACAAGCTGGAGGAGTACCTCGTCCACGACGTGGCCTTCCACCGGGTGATCCTCAACGCCTCCGGCAACGACATGTTCGCCCGCCTCGGTGACGTGGTCGCCGAGGTCCTCGCGGGCCGCACCCACCACGAGGTGATGTTCGAGGACCCCGACCCGGCCGCCGTCACGCTGCACGTCCAGGTCGCGGAGGCGGTCCGCGCGGGCGACGCGTCCCGCGCCGAGGAACTCACCCGCCAGATCACGGTCGGGGCGCTCCAGGAACTGGACATCCTCGCGCCGTAGGCGTCCTACTCCGGGAAGTCGCCGTCCACGTACACCCAGGCCCCGTCGACCCGCTCGAACCGGCTCCGCTCGTGCAGCGAACCGCCCCGGTAGGAGGCCCGGAAGGTCACGGTCCCCACGGAGTGGAAGGCCGACCCCTGCCCCGTGCCGAGGATCTCCAGACCCGTCCACCGCATCCCCGGATCGAAGTCGACCCGCGCCGGCCGCGTCCGCGGATGCCAGGTCCGCAGCAGATACCCCTCGTCCTCCTTGACGAAGGCGCAGTACCGCGACCGCATCAGACGCTCCGCGGTCGGCGCGAGCGCCTCACCGCGGTGGAAGCGCCCACAGCACCGCGCATACGGCTCGGGCAGCCCGCACGGGCAGCTACGACTGGTCATGACCGCCATTCTCTCCCAGCCCGGAGGGGCCCAGGGCCTACGCCGAGTCGGCGTTGGTCGGCGGGTACGTCGGGCGGGCCGGCATCGGCGCGACCGGTGCGGCCAGGGTGGGCAGCGGCGGCAGCTTCGCCGTACGCAGCCAGGCCCCGAACAGGTCGTCCAGCGGCTCGGCCGAGTACCGGGCGGCATGCGCGGTGAACACCGCCGTCGTGACCGTGCCGCCCCGGTGCAGGGCGGCCCAGCCACGCAGCATGCGGAAGAAGGCGTCGTCGCCCATCGCGCAGCGCAGCGCGTGCAGGGTGAGCCCGCCGCGCTCGTAGAGCCGGTCGTCGAACATCAGCTTGCGGCCCGGGTCGGCCAGCACCAGATCCTTCGGCTGCCCGGACAGCTTGCGGTGCGCGAGGGCGGCCAGCTGCTGAGCCGTACGGCCTCCCGACCGCTCCGACCACAGCCACTCGGCGTACTTCGCGAAGCCCTCGTTCAGCCAGATGTGCCGCCAGTCCGCGATGGACACGCTGTTGCCGAACCACTGGTGCGCCAGCTCGTGCGCGATCAGCCGCTCCGAACCCCGCGCCCCGTCCACGTGGTTGGCGCCGAACAGCGACAACCCCTGTGCCTCGACGGGGACATCGAGCTCCTCCTCGGTCACCACGACGGCGTACTCGCCGAACGGATACGGCCCGAAGATCTGCTCGAACAGCTCCATCATCGCGGGCTGCCGCGCGAAGTCCCGGGAGAATGCGCCGAGCAGGTGGGCGGGCAGATGCCCCGTCTGCGGTACGCCGCCGAGCCCGGGGTCGCCGAGCAGCACCGTCTGGTACTTCCCGATCGACATCCCGACCAGATAGCTGGAGGTCGGCGCCGCCTGCTCGTACACCCAGGTGGTCGTCGACGCCTTCGTCGTGCGGGTGAGCAGCCGGCCGCCCGCCACCACCGAGTACGCCGACGGCGTCGTGATCGAGATCTGGTACGAGGCCTTGTCGGCGGGGCGGTCGTTGCACGGGTACCAGGAGGGCGCGCCGATCGGCTGGCTCGCCACCAGCGCCCCGTCCTCCAGCTCCTCCCAGCCGAGCTCGCCCCAGGGGCTGGCGACCGGCTTGGGGTTGCCCGACCAGTGCACCTCCACGGTGAACGCGGCCCCGGCCCGTATCGGCTTCGGCGGGCGGATGCGCAGCCGGCCGCCCCGGTGCGTGTAGTGCGGTTGCTTGCCGTCGACCCGGACCCGGCCGATCCGGAAGTCGGCCAGGTTCAGCTGGAACTCGGCGAGCGGAGCCCGGCCCGCTATGGCGTTGAGCCGCGCGGTGCCGGACAGCCGGTTGGGGCCGGGGCGATAGTCCAGCGCGAGCTCATACCGGTGCACCCGGTAACGGGGATCACCGTTGGCCGGGAAGTACGGGTCCGAACCCACTGTCTGCTGAACGCTCACGCTTGCGTCTGCTCCCTGCGCTGTGCTCGTACGACGTGCCGGTGCACCGTCCCCGGACGCCGTACGGGCCGCGCCTAGGAACGCCATGCCTCGATCGGGTTGCCCAGCCAGCGGGTGTCGTCGGGGACGGATTCAGCCGCCATGACGAGCGACGCGGGTCCCAGCGTGCTGCGCGCCCCGACTGTGCTGCCGGGAAGGACGATTCCGCCCGGGCCCAGAGTGGCGCCCTCACGGAGGACAACAGTATCCGTCCGCAAGATCCGGTCGTGGAAGAGGTGGGTCTGCAGGACACAGCCCCGGTTGACCGTGGTCGCGTCCTCCAGGGTCACCAGGTCCGTCTCGGGCAGCCAGTAACTCTCGATCCATGCGCCCTTGCCGATACGGGCGCCGAGGCCGCGCAGCCACGCCGTCATCAGCGGCGTACCGGGCACGGATCCTGCCAGCCACGGCACGGCGACGACCTCGACGAAGGTGTCCGCCAGCTCGTTGCGCCACACGAAACCGCTCCACAGCGGGTGCTCGCCCGCCCGGTGCCGGCCGACCAGCAGCCACTTCGCCACGATGGACGTCAGGCAGGCGAGCACACCGACGCCCAGGAACACGATCCCTGCCAGCAGCGGCGCCCAGACGCCCAGCGCGCTCAGCGCGGCGACGGTCAGCACCGCCAGCGCCGCCGAACAGAACACCGGCACGATCCGGCACAGCTCCACGAGCGCCCGCGCCCACAGCAGCCGCGCGGGCGGGTCGTAGGTACGGCTCTGATCGCCGTCCTGCGTCGAGCGCGGCAGCTTCACCGGCGGCAGCCCCAGGTACGAGCTGCCCTTCTTCGCCTTCTTCGGGGTCGCCGACAGCACCCCGACCAGCCCGCCGTCCGGCACGCTGCGGCCCGGCGCGGTCATCCCGGAGTTGCCCAGGAAGGCCCGGCGGCCGATCTCGGCACGCCCGATCCGCATCCAGCCGCCGCCCAGCTCGTACGGCGCGGTCAGGGTGTCGTCGGCGAGGAAGGCGCCCTCGCCCACGGTGGTGAGGCTCGGCAGCGCGAGAACGGTGGAGACCTCGGCACCCCGGCCGATCTTCATACCGAGCAGCCGCAGCCACACCGGCGTGATCAGCCCGGCGTACAGCGGGAACAGCGTGTCGCGCGAGCGGTCCATCAACTGCGTGACGGTCCAGGCCTGCCAGCCGATCCGGCTGTGCGTCGGGTACGTGCCTTCGCGCAGACCCAGGCTGAGCAGACGTACACCGATCAGGAGCAGCAGCGCGTACGCGAGCCCGAAGGCGAGCGTGGCCGGGACCAGCGCGAGCGCCGCGCCGCGCAGGGCCGCACCGAGCCCGGCGTCCGCGTTCACGAACAGATGAGCCACCAAAAGCGCGGCGACGGCCGAAAGGACGGGCAGCGCGGTCAGCGCGAAACCGGTCGCGCCGTACATCGCCCGCCAGTACGTGCCCCGGCGCGGACGCTCCTTGGGCCAGGCGCGTTTGGCCTTGCCGAGCTTGCCGGCGGGCGCTCCGGCCCAGCGCTGCCCGGTGGGAATCTGCCCGGCGACCGCCGAGCCCGGCGCCACCTCGGCCCGCTTGCCGACGCGCGCGCCCGGGAAGAGGATGCTGCGCGTCCCGACCACCGCACCGGCGCCGACCTTGACCTGCCCGATCTCCAGCCGGTCCCCGTCCAGCCAGTACCCCGACAGGTCCACCTCGGACTCGACGGCGGCACCCCGGCCCAGCTTGAGCATGCCGGTCACCGGCGGCAGCGAGTGCAGATCGACGTCCGTGCCGACCTTGGCGCCCAGGGCACGCGCGTACCGCTCCAGCCAGGACCCGGTCAGCGAGGCCGCGCCACTGAACTCGGCCAGCCGCTCGGCGGTCCACAGCCGCAGGTGCACGCTTCCGCCGCGGGGGTAGCGCCCGGGCTTCACCCGGCGCAGCAGCAGCCGCGCCCCGCCCGCCGCGATCGCGAGCCGCCCAGGCGGGCTGTAGAGCACGACCGCCCCGGCGCCGACGAGCCACCACGGGGCGCTCGGCGCCCAGGGGTACGGACCGAACCAGTGCAGTACGTTCCCGAGCGCGGCCAGCGCCACGGTCCAGCGCAGCCCCATCAGGGTGAACAGGGGTATCAGCAGGAACAGCTGGGCCACCTTGGCGCGCAGCGGCACCGGTGCGATGACCCGTTCGGCACCGTCGTCCTGCGCGGACTTCTCCAGGTGCCGGGCCAGCTTGCGCAGGACGGGCTGCTGGTAGATGTCGAGCACGGCGGCGCTGGGATAGCGGGTGCGCAGCCGGGTGGTGAGCTGGGCGGCGGCGAGGCTGCCACCGCCGATCGCGAAGAAGTCGTCGGACCCGCTGCCGACCGGGATGCCGAGGACCTCGCTCCACTGCTCGGCGAGCCAGGCCTCGGTGCCGTAGAGCTGCTCCTTCGCACCGCCGGTCTCCAGGCCCTCCAAGGGCCAGGGGAGCGCGCCCCGGTCGACCTTGCCCGAGGTGCGGGTCGGCAGGTCCGCGACCGGGGCGAGCAGCGGGACGAGGGCCGCGGGCAGTTCGGCGCGCAGCTTCTCGACGGCGGCGGCCTGGTCCCAGCCCTCCTGGGTCACGACATAGCCGACGAGCAGCTGGTTGCCGCTGCGGGCGGTCCGGACGGCGGCCGCGGCGCTCGCCACACCGGGGAGCGCCTGGAGCGCCGCGTCGACCTCGCCGAGCTCGATGCGGCGCCCGCCGAGCTTGATCTGCTCGTCGGCCCGCCCGAGGAAGATCAGCCCCTCCGGCTCGGCCTTGACCAGGTCACCACTGCGGTACGCCCGCTCCCAGCCGAGCGACTCCAGCGGCGCGTACTTCTCCGCGTCCTTCTCGGCGTCGAGATACCGGGCGAGCCCGACCCCGCCGATCACGAGCTGACCGCTGTCGCCCATGGCCACGGGCTCGCCGGCCTCGTCGACCACGGCCAGCTCCCAGCCGTTCAGCGGCAGCCCGATCCGGATCGGCTCCTCGCCGGTCATCAGGGAGGCGCAGGCGACGACGGTCGCCTCGGTGGGCCCGTAGGTGTTCCACACCTCGCGGCCCTCGGTCACCAGCCGCTGGACCAGCTCGGGCGGGCAGGCCTCACCGCCGAAGATCAGCAGCCGTACGTCATTGAGGGTCTCCGGCTCCCAGAGCGCGGCGAGCGTCGGCACGGTCGAGACGACGCTGATCTCCTGCTCGACCAGCCAGGGCCCCAGGTCGGCGCCGCTGCGCACCTGGGAGCGCGGCACCGGCACCAGACAGGCGCCGTACCGCCAGGCCAGCCACATCTCCTCGCAGGAGGCGTCGAAGGCGACGGACAGGCCCGCCATGACCCGGTCACCGGGCCCGATCGGGTCCTCGGTGAGGAACAGCTCCGCCTCGGCGTCGACGAACGCGGCGGCGCTGCGGTGACTGACGGCCACGCCCTTGGGCCTGCCCGTGGACCCGGAGGTGAAGATGATCCAGGCGTCGTGCTCGACACCGGGCCGCGCGGCGGGCACCTCGGAGGTGCCGTTGACGGTCAGCCGGTGCCCGGCCCCGATGACGGCCCGCACCTCCGCCTCGCCGAAGACCAGCTCGGCCCGCTCGTCGGGGTCCTCGGCGTCCACCGGCACATAGGCCGCGCCGGCGGCCAGTACGGCGAGGACGGCGACGTACAGCTCGTTGGTGCCGGAGGGGACGCGGATGCCGACCCGGTCGCCGAGGCCCACCCCGGCGTCGCTCAGCCGCCGCCGCAGGGCCTCGACCTCGACGGCGAGGGCGCGGTAGGTGAGGGCCCGGTGGCCGTCGTCGAGGGCGGGCTCGTCGGGGTGGGCCCGGACGGTGGCGTCGAGGATGTCGACCAGCGTGCGCGGCGAGGCGGCGACGGAGGCGGAGAAGCGCGCCGGGTCGCCGAACTCCGCGCGCACCTCCTCGTCGAACAGCGCGAGTGCGGGGCCTTGCTCGAGGGCTGCCATCGGGTCCTCACGTGTCGTTCCCGGAGCGTCCGGGGAGCTGGTGGGCCCGCAGGTATGCCTGGGGATATTCCGGTCCAGCTCCAAACAAGCCTTGAATTTTAGTACGACGCTAGTCGCGTACCTGGTCATCAGCCATGCGAGGAGGCCGTGCGAGGGCACCGGAACCACTGATTCCGGTGCGGTGACGGAGCTCTGACATGGGGGTATGTCATCCTGACGAGATCTGCCCCACATCTGTCCGTAACGCCGCGAACACGCCGAGTTGAGGCCTGTGATGCGTACAACGAGTAACGAGTGAGGGGCGCGCCCGGAATGGGGCGGCCCGCACACCACAGTGTTTGAGAGGGGGGTCGTTAAACCCCCCCCCCCCAAAATAGCACGAGCCC
>NZ_JBHVST010000002.1:92019-107070 GCF_042885015.1 Streptomyces sp. NPDC058086
CAATAAGTCGTACTGGGGGGGGCCGCGCCCGTGGGGGCCCGCCCCAAAACTCCACTGTGTGTCCGAGGGGGGACTTGAACCCCCACGCCCGATAAAGGGCACTAGCACCTCAAGCTAGCGCGTCTGCCATTCCGCCACCCGGACAAGGTGTCTGTCGCGCGGGGTTTCCCTCGCGGCGACAGAGGAAACATTACCAGGCTTTCGAGGGCCCCCGGTCACACCCCGTCGCCGCGTGAACGGCGTGTGACGGGCCGGGTCCGGCCTTGGGGCGAGGAGGGGGTGGGGGAGAGGATGAGGGGGGACCACCAGCAGTGACAGTGGGAGGAAGCAGCGTGAGCGAGTCGAACACGGCCAGGAGCGTCTCTGGCGAGGACGAGGTCGTGGACCTCTGTCGCGAGCTGATCCAGATCGACACCAGCAACTACGGGGACCACTCCGGACCGGGTGAGCGCAAGGCCGCGGAGTACGTGGCCGAGAAGCTCGCCGAGGTCGGGCTCGAACCGCAGATCTTCGAGTCGCACAAGGGGCGCGCGTCGACCGTGGCCCGTATCGAGGGCGAGGACCGCTCGCGCCCCGCGCTGCTCATCCACGGCCACACCGACGTCGTACCGGCCAACGCGGCGGACTGGACCCACCACCCCTTCTCCGGCGAGATCGCGGACGGGATGGTGTGGGGCCGCGGCGCGGTCGACATGAAGGACATGGACGCCATGACCCTGGCGGTCGTCCGGGACCGGCTGCGCAGCGGGCGCAAGCCGCCGCGTGACATCGTCCTCGCGTTCCTCGCCGATGAGGAGGCCGGTGGTACGTGGGGCGCGCGGCACCTCGTCGACAAGCACCCCGACCTCTTCGAGGGCGTGACCGAGGCGATCGGCGAGGTCGGCGGGTTCTCCTTCACGGTCAACGAGAAGCTGCGGCTGTACCTCGTCGAGACCGCCCAGAAGGGCATGCACTGGATGAAGCTGACCGTGGACGGCACCGCCGGGCACGGTTCGATGATCCACAAAGACAACGCGATCACGGAGCTGTCCGAGGCCGTCGGGCGGCTCGGGCGGCACAAGTTCCCGGTCCGGGTGACGAAGACGCTGCGGCACTTCCTCGACGAGCTCGGTGACGCGCTCGGCACCGAGCTCGACCCGGAGAACATGGACGAGACGCTCGCCAAGCTCGGCGGTATCGCCAAGCTCATCGGCGCCTCCCTGCAGAACACCGCCAACCCGACCCAGCTCGGTGCCGGATACAAGGTCAACGTGATTCCGGGGCAGGCGAGCGCGCATGTCGACGGGCGTTACCTGCCGGGGTACGAGGAGGAGTTCCTCGCCGACCTGGACCGGATTCTCGGCCCGAGGGTCAGGCGTGAGGACGTGCACGCGGACAAGGCGCTGGAGACCACCTTCGACGGGGCGCTGGTCGACGCCATGCAGACCGCGCTGTCCGCCGAGGACCCGATCGCGCGCGCCGTGCCCTACATGCTCTCGGCCGGCACCGACGCCAAGTCCTTCGCCGACCTCGGCATCCGCTGCTTCGGCTTCGCCCCGCTCAAGCTGCCGCCGGAGCTGGACTTCGCGGGCATGTTCCACGGGGTCGACGAGCGGGTGCCGGTGGATGCGCTGAAGTTCGGCGTCCGTGTGCTCGACCGCTTCATCGAGGCGTCATGACGCGTTGACGCCCGCAATCGCCCGTACGTGCGGAGATCGCCCGGGACGGGTGAATGGGACCATAAGCTCGTAGCTCAAGTACTTCTTCCTCGTTACAGGTGATGTGATCCGCTACTTGGGGATCGCATTTGCCTACAAGGAGGAATAATGATCAAGAAGGTCGTCGCTGCTGCGGCTGCCACTGGTGGTCTGGTTCTCGCGGGTGCGGGCCTGGCTGTCGCCGACTCGGGTGCCCAGGGTGCCGCTCTGCACTCCCCGGGCGTCATCTCCGGCAACGTCATCCAGGTGCCTGTTCACGTCCCGGTGAACGTCTGCGGCAACACGGTCTCCGTGATCGGGCTGCTGAACCCCGCCTTCGGCAACACCTGCATCAACAACTGACGTTGTGCCTCGCCCCATGAGGGTCTGAGCCCGTCGGCCCCGGAGCGTGCGCCATGCGCTCCGGGGCCGACCGGCTTTCGGCGCACGCACAGGACGGATGCGTGCGCTTTCCGGAGGGTCCAAGCCAAGGACTAAGGCAGGGAATTCAGCTATGCGACAGGTCACCCGCAAGGGCCTGATGACCGTGGCGGCCGCGACCGGCGTACTCGCCGCGACCGGAGGCTACGCACACGCCGACTCGGGTGCGAGCGGCGCCAGTTCCAACTCGCCCGGCGTGCTGTCGGGCAACACGGTGCAGGCACCGGTGCACGTGCCGGTCAACGTCTGCGGCAACACCGTGAACGTCGTCGGGTTGCTCAACCCGGCGGTGGGCAACAAGTGCGTCAACCACGGCGCCGGTGGGTCGTCCGCCGGGGGGCACGGGGGCGGCCATGACGGTGGTGGCTATGGGGGTGGTGGTTCGCACTCGGGCGGCTCCCACGCCGGTGGGCACGCGAGTGGCTCGCCGGGCGTCGGCTCCGGCAACCACGTCCAGGTGCCGATCGACGTACCGGTCAACGCCTGCGGCAACAGCGTGAACGTCGTCGGAGTCGGCAACCCGGCGATGGGCAACGACTGCGCGAACGGACACGGCGGCCACACCCACTATCCGCCCGGCGGCGGTCACCCGGGTCAGCCTGGTCACCCCGGTCAGCCTGGTCACCCCGGTCACCCCGGTCACCCGGGACAGCCTGGTCACCCGGGACAGCCTGGTCACCCGGGACAGCCTGGTCACCCGGGTCAGCCTGGTCACCCCGGTCACCCGGGCCAGCCCGGTCAGCCCGGCAACCCGGGTCAGCCCGGGAACCCCGGACACCCCGGTACGCCCGGACACCCCGGTACGCCCGGGCACCCCGGAACCCCGGGCAAGCCGCCCGCCTCGTACCACCCCCACCACCCGGGAACGCAGCACGTCTCCCAGCCGCAGAGCACCACGCCGCAGCTCGCCCACACCGGCAGTGATCTGCCGATCGGCGCGGTGATCCCGGCGGGCGCGGGCGCGCTGCTGGCGGGCGCCGTGCTCTACCGCCGGGCGCGCTCAGGCGCGTAGACCGGCAGGACAGGGAGAAGTCCGGGCCTGTAACGGGGGCCGGGGCAGGCGTGATCGCTTCGCCACAGGCATCTCCTGTGGCGAAGCGACCGGAGCGGGCCCGCACTGGCGGGGCCCGCTCCGTTTCAGCCGCTTTCGCTCACCACGTGGCACGCACCTGGCGGATGATCCGCCGGCGCAGCCGCACCTTGCGGCTGCCGTCGGGGTGCAGGCTGAGGCGGTCCAACTCCCAGTGTCCGTACTCCGCATGGTCCGTCAGCAGGCGTGTCGTCTCCTTGCGGGACACCCCGCGCGGCACGTACACGTCGACAAATTCGTATTCCGGCATCGCATCTATTGTGCGGGCAGAGGCCCTGTACGGATAGCGTCTGCACTATGTCTGATGCTGTGCAGCCCACCGCTGCCGAGGTACGTGCCGCCGCCGAGGCTGTCAAGACCGCTCTCGACCGCCACCTGGCCGCGGTCGAGCGCAGGTCGGGCGATGACGACCCGGCTGTATACGAGGCGTTCAACGAGCTGGCCGCCGCGGCCGAGGAGTACGACGAGCTGCTCTACGACCGATACGACGAGGTCACTCCCTTCGAGATCCCCGGCAGCGACGACACGCTGCCGCCGTACACGGGCCCCGAGGAGCCGAACGCGCTGAGCGTGCTGATCCGCCGGGACTACGCGGTGGTGGAGCCGCAGCGACTGCTGGCACAGGCCCAGCGGGTGGAGGCCGTGGAGGAGGACGGGGCCACCGCGGCCGCGGGCTTCGACGCGGCGTCCGGCACGGTGCACGGGGCGCTCGGCGTCCTGTTCGGCGAGTTCGAGCCGGACGAGATCGCCTCCCGGCACAAGGAGTTCGGTCTGGAGGAGGGCGACTCCACACTCTGGGTCACGGCCGCCGACGAACCGGCCGACCCCGGCGAGTGGCTGGAGACCCCCTTCGAGGCGATCGACCCGCAGCGTGTGGTCTGCCGCTTCGACGTCAGCGCGGTCTTCGACGACGAGTCGGACGACGACGAGCTGGAGGACGACCTCGGCCCGGACTCCGAGCTGGACCAGGACGGGGATCTGGAGCCGCTGGACGCCGATCGCTGAGCACAGCGGCACAGGATCCCGAGGATCCCGTCGGGGGAGAGCTGAGCACCGCGTCACAGGAAGGTGGCGGTCACCGGAAGCCCGGTGGCCGCCACCTTCCCGCGTACGGGAGCCGTGTCCCTGGGCGGCGGCTCAGCCCGCTGCCGGGACCTGTGCCTTGAGCAGGGCGGGCAGGCGCGTGGTGCGCGGCTTCTGCGGGACCTCGGCCACCGCCCGCTGCAGGGCCTGCTCCACCCCGTGGACCACGGACAGATGGCGCTCGGCACGGCCGAAGGCCGTGTAGACCCAGGGCCTGTTCAGGGCCGCCGCTGCGTCACCGGGGAGCACCACGACCGCGGCGGGCCAGCGCAGACCGACCGCCTGGTGCGCCGTGAGCGCCCAGCCGTGCCGCACGGACTGCTCCACCCGCTCCTTCGGTACGACGACGGGCAGACCCGAGCACTCCAGGTGCAGCCCGTCGGCGTCGGCCTTCACCACGTGTCCCACCGCCGTACGGCCCGGAGCGGGGGAGTGGGCGACGCGGTCCCCGGGGTCGAAGCCCCCGAAACGGCCGGGACCCGGGTTCAGCCGCTCCTTGAGCGCGCTGTTCAGCGCGCGGGTGCCGACCGCGCCGCCGTGCCCCGGAGTGATCACCTGCGTCTGCTCGGCCGGAATGCCGATGGCGCGCGGCACCGAGTCCGCGACCAGCTGCACGGTCCGGTGCACCGCCTCGCCGGCGTCCCGCACGGGGACGATCACGACTTCCTTGCCGGGCGCCTCGACCTGGTTGAGCTCGCCGATGCCCACCCCGGAGACCAGCTCCCCGACGGGGCCGGGGTCCGGCGTCCGCGAGGCCACCTGCGGGCACACCCGGGCGGCGAGCAGATCGGCGAAGACCCGCCCAGGCCCCGCCGACCACAGCACCCCCGGGTCCCCGCTCAGCACCAGCCGCGCGCCGTCCGGCAGCGATTCGGCGAGCATCGCCGCCGTCTCGACGTCCAGCTGCGGTGCGTCCAGGACGACCAGGAGGTCCAGGGCGAAGGCGCCGTCCGTGTCCCGGCCCGGGCCCTCGGCGCCCGAGAGGAGTCCCGCGACGGTGGTGACCCCGGTGACCGGCCCGTCCCCGGCGTCGCCCGACGGGCCGCCGTCCGAGGGGCCGTCCGGCAGGTCGTACCGCGCCGGACGGGCCGTGAAGTCGTCACGGCCGCTCGGCGTGTGGGTGGCGGCCCAGCCACGCAGGCCGAGACCGCGCGCGGCGTGCAGCAGTGCCGCCGCCTCGGCCTGGGACGCGTGACCGCCGGTGTGCAGGACCAGGCCGTGGCCCGCGACCGCCCGGATCAGCTCCGCGGCGGAGCGGGTGGCCGACGCTGCGGCCCGCTCCCACCCGTCGGCGGAGCCGTCCGTCTTCGGTACGGAGTTCATGACCCGGGCCAGTCCGTCGGCGAGGCTCTCCTCGGCCAGCGCGTACCGCTCCAGGCCGATGAGGACACGGACCGGGCGCTCCTCGGACTCCTCGGCGCCCTCCTCCTGGGCCGGGGGCGCGGTGTCGAGGGCGTCCTGGAAGACCAGCGCGTCGCCTTCCGCGAGGGCGCTCTGCACGGCCGCGTCCGGATCCGGCACCGCGCGCTGGGCGAGCGCGGCGGCGAGCGCCGGGGCGTCGAGGGCGGTGTGCCCGGCGAGAGCCGCCTGTTCGAGGAGCCATACGGTGACCGCCCGCCCGCGCCGCTCGTCGTCCGGGCGGCACTCCGCGCCGAGCAGCGCGCGGGCGAACCCGTCGGCCTGCTCGGGCCGCACCCCGGCGACCCGCAGCAACTGCCAGGGGTCCTCGCGCAACTGGTCGTCCGCGCCCTCGCCGAGGGCCGCGAGGGCCCCTGGTGCGAGGGTGTCGGGTGCGCCGCCCTCGCCCAGTACGGCGCGTACGGCGGCGACGGCTTCCGGCGCGAGGGCCGCCGAGGTCTCGGCCGGGGCGGTCACCGGCTGGGGGCGCGGCACGGGCTCCGGGGCGACCGCTCTGCGCGGCGTCGGCTCGGGCTCACGGAAGGCGGTGGCCACGGGCTTCTCGCCGCTTTCCACGGCCCGCACCGCCGCGAGCAGATCGGCGGCCGTCCCGCTGAGCTTGGCCCCGGCCGCGATCGGGCCCTGCTTCTCGGCCTTCCGCCGCTCGATCCGCTCCCGCTCCAGCCGCTGCGCCGCCAACTCGGCCTCTGCCTCGGACAGCTTTGTGGCGTCCGCCGCGCCTTCGGATTCCGCGCCGCCCTCGACCGTGGTCCCCTCGCCCTCGGAGAGCGTGGTGCCGGCGTCCGTGCCCGCGTCCGTGCCCGCGTCCGTGGCCGCGTCCGTGGCCGTGCCGGCGTCCGTGTCGGCGGCCGTGTCCGCGGTCGGCGGGTCGGCGGTCGCTCCCGCGCCCGGCGTCCCCGGCTCCACTTCCTCCGTGGTCTCGGGCTCCGTGCTCACAGCGTGCTCCAGTCGTGATCGGGATAGTGGTGTACCGGTGCCGACACGTCGTCGAGCGCCCGGCAGATCTCGTCAGGAAGACTAAGGCTCTCCACTGACAACGCGGCCGTGAGCTGCTGCGCGTTGCGCGCGCCGACGATCGGTGCGGCGACACCGGGCCGGTCGCGGACCCAGGCGAGGGCGACCTGCAACGGCGTGACCGCGAGGCCGTCCGCCGCCGTCGTCACCGCGTCCACGATGCCGCTAGCCGTGTCGTCCAGGTACGGCGCGACGAACGGCGCGAGGTGTTCCGAGCCGCCCCGGGAGTCCGACGGTGTGCCGCCCCGGTACTTCCCGGTGAGCACACCCCGCCCGAGCGGGGAGGACGGCAGCAGGCCCACGCCCAGGTCGAGCGCCGCGGGCAGCACCTCCCGCTCCACGCCGCGCTGGAGCAGGGAGTACTCCATCTGCGTACTCGCGATCCGCGTCCGTGTCCCGGGCGCCGCCAGCTGCCAGGTCGCCGCCTTGGCGAGCTGCCAGCCGCAGAAGTTGGACACCCCCGCGTACCGCGCGCGACCGCTGCTGACCGCGAGGTCGAGCGCCTGGAGGGTCTCGTCCAGCGGGGTGTCCGGGTCGAAGGCGTGGACGTGCCACAGATCCACGTAGTCCGTGCCGAGGCGCTGAAGCGAGGCGTCGAGTGCCGACAGGAGATGCCCGCGCGAGCCGTCGAACCGCCGGTCCGGGTCGGGCACACTGCCCGCCTTCGTGGAAATGACCAGGTCGCGACGCGGCACGAGCCCTTCTATGAGCTGTCCGAGCAGATACTCCGACTCCCCGTCCCCGTACACATCCGCGGTGTCGACGAGGTTCCCGCCCGCTTCCCAGAACACCTTCAACAGCTCCGCGGCGTCGTGCTCGTCGGTGTCCCGCCCCCACGTGAGGGTGCCGAGTCCGATCCGGGACACACGCAGGCCGGTACGGCCGAGATGCCTCTGCTCCATGGACGCCGAGATTACTGGCCAGAACTCGCCTCGTGGGGGCCCTGTGGACAACCTGGATGATCAGACCTGAACCCGTTCCTGCCGCCGCGCCCACCAGCGCGCTAGGGTCTCCGGCACAAGGGACGTTACTGATCGGTAAGGGGATCGGCCATGCAGCTCGGGATCAACCTCGGCTACTGGGGCGGCGGAATGGACGCGGACAATCTCGCCGTCGCCCAGGAGGCCGACCGACTGGGATACGCGGTGTGCTGGGCCGCCGAGGCCTACGGCTCGGACGCGGCCACCGTGCTCACCTGGGTCGCCGCCAAGACCGAGCGCATCGACGTCGGTTCGGCGATCTTCCAGATCCCGGCCCGTCAGCCCGCGATGACCGCGATGACCGCCGCGACGCTCGACTCGCTCTCCGGCGGGCGCTTCCGCCTCGGCCTCGGTGTCTCCGGGCCGCAGGTCTCCGAGGGCTGGTACGGCGTCAAGTTCGACAAGCCGCTGGCCCGCACCCGCGAGTACGTCGAGATCGTACGCAAGGCGATGACCCGCGAGCGGCTGTCGTACGAGGGTGAGCACTGGACGCTGCCGCTGCCGGACGGTCCGGGCAAGCCGATCAAGCTGACGGTGCACCCGCAGCGCGAGCACATCCCGCTGTACATCGCCGCGATCGGCCCGAAGAACCTGGAGCAGACCGGCGAGATCGCCGACGGCGCCCTGCTGATCTTCCCATCGGCCGAGCACCTGGAGGACACCGCGCTCCGCCATCTGCGCGCGGGCCGCGAGAAGGCCGGCAAGACCATGGAGGGCTTCGACGTCTGTCCGACGCTGCCGCTCGCCGTCGGCGCCGACAAGGACGTGACGGCGCTCGCCGACATGTTCCGCCCCTACACCGCGCTGTACGTCGGCGGCATGGGCAGCCGCAAGCAGAACTTCTACAACCAGCTCGCCCAGCGCATGGGGTACGAGAAGGAGGCCGCCGAGATCCAGGACAAGTACCTGTCCGGCGACAAGGAGGGCGCGGCCGCCGCCGTACCGCACGCGCTGATCGACCAGACCACCCTGCTCGGCTCCGTGGACCGCATCGCCGACCGGATGAAGGCCTACGCGGCGGCGGGCGTCACCACCCTCACGCTGTCACCCGCCGGCTTCACGCTGGAGGACCGGCTCGCCTCGCTCCGCGCCGGTTCGGACGCGCTGGAGCGGGCCGGTCTGGCGTAACGCGCCGGAACCCTTCCCCGGAGGGACGGAAGAAGTTCTGCGGCCGTGGTGGGGGCTCGGGGGGTCTTCCCCGCCACGGCCGTCACGGAGAACAACGCGCGGGCGTGCCCTGGGTTACGCGCCGGGGCCCGTCCCGTCATCCTTCGTTCGGCGCATTTGTCCGACACATCGGTTGCCGGGCCCCCGGCATCCTATTTGACTCGTTTTCTGCGGACCCTGCAGAAAGGTGTCATCGATGCTTTCGGCCAAGAGTCTGTTCCAGGAGATCCTCGACAACGACGAGTCGTTCCGGCTCTTCTGCTCGATAGCCGCCAGCGGGGAGTCGCAGGGTGGCTGGGAGAACGCCCGCATCGCCGCCCTCGTCCCGCAGAGCGCACGCGAACTGGCCCCGAAGATCACCCGGCACGGCGCCGACGAGGACAAGCACGGGCGGATCTTCCACGCCCTGATGAACAAGCGCGGCCTCACGCCGGTCGAGGTCCCGGCCGACACCGACTACACGATGCTCCTGGAACGGCACGGGATCGGCCTCGCCCACGACAAGCTGAAGAGCGAACAGCCACTCACCGTACGAGACATCGTCACCTACCTCGCCCACAGCAGGGTCACCGAACAGCGTGCCTCCGAGCAGATGAAGCTGCTGCGCAGGCACTTCGCCGACCATCCCGACATCGGTCGCGCGGTCCGGATGATCTCCCAGGACGAGGACAGGCACCTCGCCTACTGCCACGAGGAGCTGCTCCGCCTCGCGTCCGACGGACACGGCCGCGCCATCCAACGGACCCTGCGCGTGTGCGCGCTCGCCGAGATCCGCGTCTACCGGGACGTCAGTCTCGCCGTGATGGCCCACATGGGTCGCATCCTCGGCTGGTCGAGGGCCAGGGCGGCGACGCTCGCCGCGGCCATCCACACCGTCTACGCCTACGAGCGCGCCGCGGGCTGGCGCCGCATGGTCTCCCTGAAGATGCCGGATCACCGCGACGCCCTGGGCGGCCCCGCGACGCCCGCACCGGAGGTGGCGTGACCCGCGGTCGCCAACCCTCCGCGCGTCGCACACCTGGTCGCACGCCGGTCACAGCCAGCCCCGCCGCTTGAAGAGGTGGTACAGCAGGAATTCCAGTGCCACCATCGCCAGGATCACCGCCGGGTACGACCAGAGCCAGTGCAGCTCGGGCATGTGGTCGAAGTTCATGCCGTAGATGCCGGCGATCATCGTGGGGACCGCGGCCATGGCCGCCCACGCCGAGATCTTCCGCATGTCGTCGTTCTGGCGCACGCTCATCTGCGCGAGATGTGCCGAGAGGATGTCCGAGACCAGCCGGTCCAGGCTCTCCACCGACTCGTTCACACGGGCCAGATGGTCGTTGACGTCACGGAAGAAGGGCTGCGCCTTCTCGTCGACGAACGGCACCGGGGCGCCGGCGGTGCCCGAGCCCGAGAGCCGGGTCAGCGGAACGGTCAACGGGCCCGTCGCCCGCCGGAACTCCAGGATCTGCCGCTTGAACGTGTAGATCTTGGACGCGGTGTGCCGTGAACCGCCGCCGCTCGGCGAGAAGACCTCCGCCTCCAGCTTCTCCAGGTCCGTCTGGAGCTCGGTCGCCACCTCCAGGTAGTGGTCGACCGCCGCGTCGGCGATCGAGTAGAGCACCGCCGTCGGCCCGTGCCGCAGCATCTCGGGGTCCTCCTCCAGCCGGCGGCGCACCTGCGCGAGAGGCGAGCACTCCCCGTGCCGGACGGTCACCACGAAGGCGTCCCCGATGAACACCATCACCTCGCCGGTGGTGACGACATCGCTCTCCGCCTCGTACGCGACCGGCTTCAGGACCACGAACAGCGAATCGTCGAACATCTCCAGCTTGGGCCGCTGATGCGCCTTGAGGGCGTCCTCGACCGCCAGCGGGTGCAGTCTGAACTCCTCGGTGACGAGGTCGAACTCCTGCTCCGTCGGCTCGTACAGCCCGATCCAGATGAACGCGTCGCCCTCGGCGCGTGCCAGTTCCAGGGCGTCGGAGAGGTCCTCGGGGCCCTCTGTCCGGCGCCCATGGTGGTAAATGGCGCAGTCGACGATCACGGGGGGTATTCTCCCGTCGCCCGGCCGCCACCGCACTCCGGCCGCCGTTGTCCACAGGCCCCTCCGGGTCCCCGAGCCACCCGTTTACGCTGGGCCGCATGCCCACCCTGATTCTCGTACGGCACGGACGTTCGACCGCCAACACCGCTGGGCTGCTCGCCGGCTGGACGCCCGGCGTCGCCCTCGACGAGCGTGGCGCCCAGCAGGCCGCGGCGCTGCCCGGCCGGCTCGCTGCGCTGCCCATCTCCGAAGTCGTCACCAGCCCCCTGCAGCGCTGCCAGGAGACCGTGCAGCCGCTGCTCGACGCCCGCCCCGAGCTGCGCGTGCACACCGACGAGCGGATCGGTGAGGCGCACTACGGAGACTGGTCCGGCCGCAAGCTCGCCGAGCTGAGGGACGAGCCGCTGATGGAGGTCGTACAGGCGCATCCGTCCGCGGCCGCGTTCCCCGGCGGAGAATCGATGCGGGCCATGCAGACGCGGGCGGCCGAAGCGGTGCGCGAGTGGAACGCGCGCGTGGAGCGCGACCACGGCGGCGACGCGGTCTACGTCATGTGCTCGCACGGCGACATCATCAAGTCCCTCGTCGCGGACGCACTCGGACTTCATCTCGACCTCTTCCAGCGGATCTCTGTAGAGCCGTGTTCCATCACCGCGATCCGTTACACACGACTGCGTCCCTTCCTTGTGCGCCTCGGGGACACCGGCGACCTCGCCTCCCTGGCGCCGCGCGAGGAGCCCCCCAGCGGCGACGCCCCGGTCGGGGGCGGTGCGGGCGCACCGTGATCGTCGGCCGCAGTAGGGTGAAGCGGTCGAAGCAGCGCAGTAGTTGTCAGCAAGTTGTCAGCAGCCGATGAGGGCCCAGGCAGTCAGCCGGTCCACATGCCGATTCCAATGGAGACAGGACGTGTCCCGTCAGGTGTTCCTCTACGACCCCCCGGACCGTTTCGTGGCCGGTACGGTCGGGTTGCCCGGGCGCCGTACCTTCTTCCTGCAGGCCTCCTCAGGCCCCAGGGTGACCAGCGTCGCCCTGGAGAAGACCCAGGTCGCGGCGCTCGCCGAACGCATGGACGAGCTCCTCGACGAGGTCGTACGGCGCACCGGCGGCAGCGCACCCGTCCCGGCCGTGGCCCCCACCGAGGTGTCCGACACCGCTCCTCTCGACACCCCGGTGGAGGAGGAGTTCAGGGTCGGCACGATGGCGCTGGCCTGGGACGGTGACGAACAGCGCATGATCGTCGAGGCGCAGGCCCTCGTGGAACTCGACGCCGACACCGACGAGGACCTCGCCGAGGCCGAGGAAAGGTTGCTTCAGGACGAGGAGAACGGTCCGCCGATGCTCCGCGTCCGGCTCACCGGCGCGCAGGCAAGGGCCTTCGCCAAGCGCGCCCTCGACGTCGTCAACGCGGGCCGGCCGCCCTGCCCGCTGTGCAGCCTCCCGCTCGACCCGGAAGGACACGTATGTCCGCGCCAGAACGGATACCGCCGCGGAGCGTGACCACGGCCGAGCTGCTCGCCCTGGGCGAGCTGAAGGTGCGCGGACGGATCCGTGAGGCCTCGAACGCGGTGCTGTACTGCTCCGTTTCGTACGAGGGCCGGGACGCGTTCTGCGTCTACAAACCGGTCGCCGGGGAGCGGCCCCTGTGGGACTTCCCCGACGGGACCCTCGCCCAGCGTGAGGTGGCCGCGTACGAGGTCTCCGAGGCCACGGGCTGGGGTCTGGTACCCACCACCGTGCTGCGCGACGGGCCCTACGGCGAGGGCATGTGCCAGCTGTGGGTCGAGGCCCTGCCCGAGGCCGACGGGGACGGGCTGCTGGCCCTGGTCGAGGCCGAGGAGCCCGAGGCGGGCTGGAAGGCGATCGGCTTCGCCGAGGTCGGCGAGGGGGAGACGGCGCTGCTCGTGCACGCCGACGACGTCCGGCTGCGACGCCTCGCCGTGCTCGACGCCGTGATCAACAACGCCGACCGCAAGGGCGGCCATCTGCTGCCCGCGGGTGAGGGGCGGTTGTACGGCATCGACCACGGGGTCACCTTCAACGCCGAGAACAAGCTGCGCACGCTGCTGTGGGGCTGGGCGGGGGAGTCGCTGACGCCGGAGGCCGTCGAGGTCCTCGCCTCCCTGCGGGACGGCCTGACGCCGGGCGCGCCGCTCGCCACCCGGTTGGCCGAACTCATCACCACCGCCGAGATCGACGCCACACGCGCGCGTGTCGAGGCGATGCTCGCCTCGGGGAAACACCCGGAGCCGAGCGGGGAGTGGCCGGCGATCCCCTGGCCACCGGTGTGAACACCCTCGACCGTCCGAGGGCCGGGCTCACCTCGCACCGGGTACGCCAACCGGGCCGAGTTCGCGGTGTCCGCGTCGCCGGGGGCGGCAGCCGTGGGTGTGGTGTGGCGCACGTGTGGGACGTGGGGCGCCGGTTTTGGTGGTGCGCGCCCGCAGCCGCGCCCGCAGCCGCGCCCGCAGCCGCGCCCGCAGGCCGCGGCCGGTGGCCGCGAGACCCGCTGCCTCGCGCGTAGCAGGCTCTGGCGGCGCACAGACGCGTGGGGCGGGGAGCGGGCCCGGCGGCTCGCGCTCACGGCGCATGTGAGGGGGCGGACCGTCGTCGTCGGCGGCGCGCGCCCGCCTCGGCGGGTGGCCGTGGGCGGTGGGCTGTGCCGTCGTACGGCGGCCTCACCCCCGTAGGACCCGGTGACGCACACCGTCGGGCGTTGCGCAAGAGGGCCTTCCGCGTCATCAGGGCTGGTCCGGTTCGTATACGGAAGTTCCGTCCGGTTAGGCTCATGACATGCATGCCTGGCCCGCTTCTGAGGTCCCCGCCCTGCCTGGTGAGGGCCGCGACCTCCAGATCCACGACACCGCGACCGGCGGCCTCGTCGTACTCGACCCCGGTCCCGTCGCCCGTATCTACGTCTGCGGCATCACGCCGTACGACGCGACCCACATGGGTCACGCGGCGACCTACAACGCGTTCGACCTCGTGCAGCGCGTGTGGCTCGACACCAAGCGGCAGGTTCACTACGTCCAGAACGTGACCGACGTCGACGACCCGCTCCTTGAGCGGGCGGAGCGCGACGGCGTCGACTGGGTAGGACTCGCCGAGAAGGAGACCGCCCTCTTCCGTGAGGACATGACCGCCCTGCGGATGCTGCCGCCGCGGCACTACATAGGCGCCGTCGAGGCGATACCCGGCATCGTGCCGCTCGTCGAGCGGCTGCGGGACGCGGGCGCGGCGTACGAGCTCGAAGGGGACGTCTACTTCTCCGTCGAGTCCGACCCCAACTTCGGCAAGGTGTCCAACCTGGACGCCGCCGCCATGCGCCTGCTCTCCGCCGAGCGGGGCGGCGACCCGGACCGTCCGGGCAAGAAGAACCCGCTCGACCCGATGCTCTGGATGGCGGCGCGGGAGGGGGAGCCCAGCTGGGACGGGGGCTCGCTCGGCCGCGGCCGGCCCGGCTGGCACATCGAGTGCGTCGCCATCGCCCTCGACCACCTCGGTATGGGCTTCGACGTCCAGGGCGGCGGCTCCGACCTCGCCTTCCCGCACCACGAGATGGGCGCCTCGCACGCCCAGGTGCTCACCGGCGAGTTCCCGATGGCCAAGGCGTACGTGCACGCCGGCATGGTCGCCCTCGACGGCGAGAAGATGTCGAAGTCCAGGGGCAACCTCGTCTTCGTGTCGAAGCTCCGGCGCGACGGCGTCGACCCGGCCGCCATCCGCCTCGCGCTCCTCGCGCACCACTACCGCGCCGACTGGGAGTGGACGGACACCGTCCTCACGGACGCGGTCGCCCGTGTGGAGAACTGGCGGGCGGCGGTGTCGCGTCCCGACGGGCCGTCCGCCGAGGCGCTGGTCGAGGAGATCCGCGAGGCCCTCGCGAACGACCTGGACGCACCGGCCGCGCTCGCCGCGGTCGACCGCTGGGCGGCGCTCCAGCGTGAGACGGGCGGTACGGACGAGGGCGCCCCCGGCGTCGTCTCGCGCGCCGTGGACGCCCTCCTGGGCGTGGCCCTGTAGTTCCTCTCGTACGTGTGGGGCGCCGGGCGGTCGTACCGGCCGCGGCCCCCGCCTAATTAGGTATGAGTAGCAGCGCAGATACCAAATGAGCGCAGCCCCGCCTAGCAGAGTGCTTGGTTGTGGGCCAAG